>JBEEGU010000083.1:0-7155 GCA_041167025.1 Verrucomicrobiota bacterium | reverse complement strand
TGTTGCGCCGGTGGCGTGACATTCGGGCCGCCGACCCCGGCGAACTCACCATTCATCAACGTGCCGATTAGATAATAGAGCCAATCGACATCGGCCATGCAGTCCGAATCGGTGTAGGCGAAGACTTCGCCTTTAGCCGCTTTCGCGCCGGTGTTCCGCGCATGGCTCAGCCCATGGTTCGTCTGATAAATGTAACGAACATGCGAAAACCGGCCGGTGATCGCGGCAGTGTTATCGGTGGAGCCGTCGTCCACCAGGATGATTTCGTAATCCGGGTAATCGATCTTGCCTAACGACTCCAGGCAGGCAGCCAAAGTTTGGCCGCCGTTATAGGAGCAGACAATGATGGATACGAACGGCGTCTGCGGCAAGGGTTGGCGAAGGAGACCTGCATCACTTGAGCCGAGTTTGTCGCGCAGCGTATAAAAGGCTTTCTTCGGCTGGCGATCGCGCGTCACGATGCCAAACGCCCAATCAGTAATCTCCTGTTCCCCGGTGAACCATTCATCGGTCCATGCGAAAAAAATCGTGCCGGCCAGACCGCAACGCGCCACACTGTCGAGGTGCCAGCCTAACAACTCCGCTTGCTCGTCTTGGGAATGGCGGATCGTGTCCATGCCAAATTCCCCCAGAATAAGCGGCCGGTCTTCCGTCAGGTTCTGCAATCGCAGCAAATAACGCTCGAACTCAAGCTGGTTGTGCAGGTAAACGTTGAAACAAAAGAAATCGACGTTTTGGGGAAGGAGATATTCAGTCGGCGGATAAGTCGCATAAGAAAAAAGCGCGACTGGATCGATTTCGCGGCCAATGCGGATGAGCATTTCGACAAATTCGGTCACCCGACGGACACCGAGCCAGCGCACCATCGTGCTCGATATTTCGTTACCAACCAGATAGCCAAATATCGCCGGATGCCCGGCGTTAGCCCGGACCGCACTGCGCAGCGAATCCATGATCGCGACGCGCGCCGACCTTTCGCGCAAGAATTCAATATGCTTGGACCACGGGACCGTAATGAGAACACGGATACCGGCCGCAGCGCACCGATCTAGAAACCACCGAGGTGGCGCGTGATAAACACGAACAAGATTGATGCCCGCCTCACGCATCAGGGGAAGGTCGACATCCACTTGTTCAGGCGCGCCGAGATAATCTCCTTCGCCGTCCGGCTTAAACGGCCCATAGGTGGCCCCCTTGACGAAGAATTTGCGTTCGCCCTCGAAAAAGAATTTTGCGACGGCGCGGACCCGCGTGTTGGCGCTCACAGCGGGAAAGGTAGGGACGCTCTGCGACGGCGTCCAGAACTCACGATGTGATGAAGGTAGCGGCGCTTTGCCAACCGTTCACTTTCCCCGACAGTCCTAGTCGTCGCCCTCAGGCGCCGCGGCGCGTGGCTGATAAGCACACACGCGTCGCGCTTCGCAGAATGAAGCGTCTACAGTTTTACAAAGCGTTCAGCGTTTCACCTACAGCGGTCGCCGCACGTTGAATGTCATCGGATGAATGCGCCGTAGAAATAAAACCCGTTTCAAACTGGGAGGGAGCGAAATAAATTCCGTGTCCCAGGCAGGCGTGGAAAAATTTCGCGAATGCTTTCAGATCACTTCGTTGCGCACCCGACAGATCAGCAATCGGCCCGCGCGCGAAAAACAGGCAAAACATCGAGCCGATGCGATGAAAAGTGACGTCGATGTTCGCTTTGGCGATGCAAGCTTTAGTCAGCTTCTCGAATTGCGCGCCGCGTTCTTCGAGCAATTTCCAACCATTGCCGCGATCGAGTTCGCGCAGTTGGGCCAGACCGGCGGCCATGGCAAGCGGGTTGCCCGATAATGTCCCTGCCTGGTAGACGGGCCCCTCCGGCGAAAGTTGATCCATAATCTCGGAGCGGCCGCCAAAGGCGCCCACCGGCAATCCGCCCCCGATGATTTTCCCAAGCGCAGTGAGATCGGGTTTCGCGCCGTAGATTTGCTGGGCGCCCCCCCGCGCGACGCGAAAACCAGTCATGACTTCGTCAAAAATCAGGACGGCGCCATGCCGGTCGCACTCGTCGCGCAACAAGGAGAGGAATCCTTCGCGCGGGAAATAAAGCCCCGCATTGGCTGGAATGGGCTCAACGATTACGGCCGCGATTTCATTCTTATTATCGCGAAAAGTTTCTTGAATTAGATCAGGGTCGTTGAATGGAATCGAGATGGTCAGTTCGGCAAAGGCTTGCGGAACGCCGGCACTGTCCGGTCGGCCATGCGTCAGCGCTCCGCTTCCGGATTTTACGAGAAGCGCATCGACGTGCCCGTGATAGCAGCCATCGAATTTAATGACTTTATTTCTTCCAGTAAACCCGCGGGCTAATCGGAGGCACGACATGGTTGCTTCGGTCCCGCTATTGACCATTCGGACTTTTTCGATCGCTGGCATCCAATCGCAGATCAGTTCCGCCATTTCGACCTCGAGCGGATTGGGAATGCCAAAACTTAACCCTCGCGTCACGACATCGCGCACCGCTTCCACCACCACTTTGGGGGCGTGTCCCAGAATTGCGGGGCCCCAGCTCCCCACGAAATCGATGTATTCATTGCCATCGACATCCCAAATCTTGCTCCCCGCTGCGCGCTCAACGAAGAATGGTTCGCCTCCAACGTTGCGAAATGCGCGTACGGGCGAGTTGACCCCGCCAGGAATGCGCCTTTGCGCTCTGCCAAATAACTCGGACGAGGAAGACTGCATGAGCAAGCAAACGTCCAACGCTCAACGCTCAACGTCCAACGCGCAATTCCCGACACTGCTTAGCTGCGGTCGCTGACCGTCGCATTACTAGCCGTGGCCGAGTGCGCCGGTCAGAGATCGCCGCTTAAAAAGGAAATGATTCAATTCGATTCAGGTTCCGCGCCGCCGCTACGTTGACACTACATGCTGGCGCGCTAGTCTCAGTTCTCTTCAGGGGCGGGGTAGCCAAGTGGTAAGGTCGGGGTCTGCAAAACCTCTATTCGCGGGTTCGATTCCCGCCCCCGCCTCCAACTGTGGCTGGTTCCGACGGGCTGAGTAGAAGGTTCTGTTCGGGACTCGTGGAAATAGCGGTAGCGCTGACAGCGTAAACAATCTTCGAGGAGAAAGTTACTTGGATGCTGTCGCTGTGACCGGCACTTCTAATGAGTCCTGTTCCAGGGCCATGGCACTATTAGTCATGGGCGGGTTGGGTCTTCCCGGAAAGCGTGGCCGAAGGATGGCATGTGCTTGGGAGGCAAGGACTAGAAAAAGCGCCAGACTCAGGAGAACTGACGTCGCGCGTTTCATAATTACTATAATATTGTGCAACAAACGTGCCAGGCAGGGCAATAGGTATTTTTATGCGAGAACCGGAGCTAGTTCCCCCGGGCACAACCCGCCGCCAGCCCACCTCACTCGGGTACTTCTCTTGCTCTCTAATAATGGTAGCGGTCTTCTCCTCGCTCCCTGGTTCAGCGAACCAAAGGGAACGACTATCGCCATTCATCTTTCGAATCCTCTGATTTCGAACTAAACTCTGTTTGCCATGCCACAATTTGCTTTTCGTGCGCGCAACCCTGAGGGGGGATTGGTTGAGGGAGTTCTCGATTGCGCCGATCGCGGCGTCGCGATCCGTCAAATCGAGCAGCAACGCTGCATTCCCATTCGGATTGAAGCAGTGGTTTCGCCATCCAAGAATGGCGAGCGCGCCACATCGCCGGCCGCGGCCGCGACGCAGAACTTGAAAGTGCCCCATGGACAACTGCTCGTGTTCACCGAGCAACTCGCCCACTTGCTCCATGCCGGAATGACATTGGATGAAGGATTATCGATTTTGGAGAAGCGGTTAAAACAGCCGCGCGTCCAGCAAATGACAAAGACGCTGCATCAAGCTTTGGTCGATGGCCGGAGTTTTTCGCAATCACTCCGTGAGTTTCCGCGAATTTTTCCGCCACTGTACGTCAACATGGTCGCAGCCGGCGAAGCGAGCGGGACCCTCGCGGATATTCTACTCCGCCTAGCAAAGCATCTGATGCAAGCGAAGGATTTGCGCGATCGGGTTCAGCAGGCGTTGATTTATCCGGCGTTTCTGGCGTTAGCCGGCGTCGTGCTGATCACCATTTTCATCACCTTCATGGTGCCGCAGCTCACCGGATTCATGTCTCAAAACGGTGGAACGCTACCATTACCAACGCAAATATTGTTGAATCTCAATTACGCGATCACCCATTACTGGTGGCTCGCGATCTTGATTGGGGTTGGGGCCAGCGTTGGCTTTCGCGCCTTCGTCAGGACCGACGAAGGACGAATCACCTGGGACCGGTTACGGCTGAGCATCCCGGGATACGGGCGGGTGATTCGCCACCGTTATTACGCACAATTTTCGCGCACTCTCGGCACGCTGATGCAAAACGGAATTCCTCTTCTGCGCTCGCTCGACCTGGTGAGCGAGATTACCGGCAACCGCTTTTTGGAAGTGAAGCTGGCGGAGGTGCGCCGGGCCGTGATTGATGGCGCGACACTATCCAGCGCGTTGGGTGCTCAGCATTTGTTTCCCGATTTGTTCACGGACATGATGGCGGTGGGTGAACAAACCGGCCATTTTGCGGAGACGATGCAAACCATCGCTGACGTTTATGAGCGCGAGCTCGATCGGACAGTGGCGATAATCTCGCAATTAATTCCGCCATTTATCATTGTGTTGATCGCCACGGTCGTGGGCTTTGTCGTCTACAGTATTCTCTCGGCAGTATTCGAAATGACACATAGCTTGCAGTTTCATCCGCGTTGAGGTAGCATCGCGGTGATTTACATGCTTCATCGCCTCGTTGCGTTTGCTTTTCTTACAATCGCAGCGTCGTCGTCTCTAGTCGCGCAGGAAGCATTAACCGATGGTCTGGCACCGGCCGCGAACGCTCCGACGATTAATCAACCTCCACCGAGCAGTGCGTGGCTCGATCTTCGACAAAACGCGCCTGCTCATTCCAAACCGCAAAGTGCTCCGTCGTGGGTTGAAGCGGTCGGGTTGATTGCACCGCAAACAAAAGGCTCAACTCCCACCACCGTATTCCGGATTCGAGTGATCCCGCCAGCCGGCGACTATCGGTTGTTGTTTTTCCGTCTCTTTTTTGAGGACAAACCGGATTTGCGTCCGCAGGTGATCGCCTGGGACGAATCCGGGACGCAAGTGGTGCGTTCGGGACAGCTAGGATCGGGCATCGATTTGCCCAGTTCGGATTCCGTTATCATTCCGATGATGAACATCGCCGCCATCGATGTGGAAGTCCCCGGGGATGGCAAAACGGTCCGGGGCGCCTACCTCGATTGGATGACGAGCAGCGAAGTCGTTCATCCATTAAATGCGCCCCATCGTGATGTTATTCCAGAGCCGTTTTCCTCGTTGCCTCCGCTGCACGCACCGGAGCAGGACGTGGAAGAATTTGGCACGGTCAAGGCGACGCTAGCGTCGGAAGCAATTCGGATCGGACCAAGCGTTGCCGAAGCAGCGTCATTCCAATTCGGCATCGAAGCGCAGCCGTTGCTCGCGTTGCTCACGTTTGAAGTGGCGAGCGCGCGGATCGATTCCCCACCCGAAGTATATGTCAACGGCGTCGATATCGGGCCGGCCACGCTTACCCTGCCGGAGCTGGCCGATCCCGGTTTTCGCGGGCAAACCGAATCGTTGGTGAAGAAAATGCAGTTTCATTACACCGGCTGGCTGCGAGGCCAAAAACTGGTGCCGGCTGATGCATTCAACGCTGGCACAAACGACATCCTCGTGCTGAGTGGAACCGGCGGCGCCAGTTCGGCAATTCGCGCGACGCAGATTGAGCTAAAATACATCTGGGATAAATCAGATTATTTGGTCCAGCCCGGGCACTGATCCAGCTGCGTTTTGCCGGGTCTGTGCTATTCTAATTTGTGACCAGTGTGACTAAAACCTCGCCTTCAACATCGCTTGATACCCCTCGGATTACACTTCCGAAGGTCAACGCAGGCGCTTTCACATTGCTTGAAATCATGATCGTCGTGACGATCATTTCTCTGTTGCTTGGCCTGGCAATTTATAAGCTGCGCGGCAACGTAGAAGTCAGTCGCAAAGTAGCGGTGCAGAGCGATATCCAGTCAATTCGCACGCAGTTGCGTCTCTACGAAAGCATGAATGGTTTCGCTCCGACCACGGAACAGGGGCTCCAGGCACTGGTTGTCCAGCCTGATACTGATCCGAAGCCGGCCAGGTGGAACCAACTGTTCGACGTTGTTCCGAAAGATCCGTGGGCGACTCCTTACATCTATCGCAACCCCGGCGTGAAGAATCCAAACGGCTACGATCTGTATTCCGCAGGCCCTGACCGGAAACCAGATACCGCGGATGACGATTACGGCGGCGGTTAATCCGCGCTCACATTGCTACTGATCCTCAGCCTGCGAAGGAGGAGGAACGTTCATCGGTGGAGGGATCGCTACGCTTGGATTCCGTGGAATCACCCCGCGCACACGCGGAGGCGGCGTAGGCAAGTTTGGCATGGCCGGCCGACCAACCGCTGCTGCGGGCGGCTGCATCTGCGCCGGCGGATAAACGGGACTGCTGGGTTGCGGCCCTGACGGAACGCCCGGTCCCTGCGAGATCAACGCTTGATTAAACGTGATGCTGGCAAACTGACCATCTTTGCTAATCGTCACCTTGGTCGCGCCAACTTTATCGGACCATTCGATGTTGGCGATGGCATATCCATGCTCATTCGGACCCTTCGTCGTTAGGTATTCCTTCAGATTTTTATCGGAAGCCGAAGCCAGCGTCACCATGTCGCCTTCCGAAGATTTCGCTGCATTGGCAATGTAAAGATCTTTGGCAAAACTCGGCGTCGCGGCCGGCAGTGCAGCGGCGGTTGCGACAGCGAATGGCGAATGATCCAGCATCGCCTGGTAACGCCCGAATTCGCTTCGCTTGGGAATGATATCCGCGGCAAAACCCATCGCTGCCAAGAACGAGACTGGTATCAAAACAAAAATTGTTCTCATGATCATCCCTTTTTGCGCTGCGCCGGGGCGAACCAGCGCGCGATTTTAAATTTACCACGCATTTTGGTTGGGTCGCTACTATCGACCGCGAGTGTGACATTTTCAAAAACAACGAATGCCTCGGGCTGCTGCACGTCGTAGAGAAAATGG
>JBEEGU010000082.1:0-3212 GCA_041167025.1 Verrucomicrobiota bacterium | reverse complement strand
CGCCGCGGCGGAGCGCGATGCCAAACAAGATCGCGCTACTCCCATCCCGGGGAGGTTCCCATTCGCTTACCCGGGATTACCTCATTGGTGACAAATCGATTCCAGTTCCAAAATCGAGGCGCAAATCGACCGCGTCGATCAAGATCAGCGGCGCACGGGAACACAACCTGAAAAATATCGATCTCGATCTGCCACTCGGCATCTTTACCTGCATCACGGGCGTTTCCGGTTCGGGCAAGTCGACCTTGGTTCACGACGTCCTTTATCGGAATTTGGTTCAGGCAAAAGGCCAATCGACCGACCAGGAACCCGGTCTTTGCCGTTCCATCAGCGGCGCGCATCGCGTCGATGAAATCGTAATGGTCGATCAGTCGCGACTGGCGCGCACGCCCCGCTCCACGCCGATATTGTATCTCGGTGTCTACGATCGCGTCCGTGAGCTTTTCGCGGCGCAGCCAGAAGCGATGGCACAAGGCCTGACCGCCAGCGCGTTCTCTTTCAATTCCGGCAGCGGACGCTGCGAACGTTGTTGTGGCACCGGCTTTGAAAAAATCGAGATGCAGTTTCTGAGCGATCTCTACGTGCGCTGCGCAGAATGCGAAGGGCGCCGTTTTCAGGCTCATGTGCTCAAGGTGAAGGTCCAGGACAAATCCATTCACGACGTTTTGGAATTAACCGTCACCGAGGCGGCAGGCTTCTTCACTCAGATCGGGCAGAAGAAAAATCTTTCCGATCCCCTTGATATTTTAGAGGAGGTTGGGCTCGGTTATTTGCGCCTGGGCCAACCGCTCAACACCTTGTCGGGAGGAGAATCTCAGAGACTTAAACTTGTTCGACATCTAAATGAGAGCGCGAAGCGTCCGGGAGCCAAAGCGGAGGGACCAGCGAACGGCCAGTCGACGCCGGGCAGTCTCTTTATCTTCGACGAACCGACAACCGGCCTGCATTTCGATGATGTAGCCATACTGCTGCAACTGTTTCAGCGATTGGTTGGCGCGGGCCATTCTCTTGTCGTCATCGAGCATAATCTCGAGGTCATTAAATCGGCCGATTGGGTCATCGATCTGGGACCGGAAGCCGGCGACGCTGGCGGCGACGTCGTGGCGGTTGGAACCCCCGAGCAGGTGGCAAAGGTGGAAACGTCGTACACTGGGAAATTTCTCCGCGCGGTATTGCGTCCGGGAGCTCGGGCTTCCACCCCGGCTGTCGCGCCATCCTTGCCACGAACACAAAACAGCGGGTACGCGGATGAGGACTCAGAAATTGCGCTCCGCGCTGCGGAACAACCGCAGGACAGGATCGCCGTGCTCCCGTTCCGCGGTACGAGCGGTGCCATCCAGATTCACGGCGCGCGTGAGCACAATCTAAAAAACATCAGCCTCAAAATCCCGCGCGATCAAATCGTTGTGATTACTGGATTGAGCGGCTCCGGCAAATCGACGCTCGCCTTCGATATTCTTTTTGCGGAAGGACAGCGACGATTCCTCGACAGCATGTCGCCTTACGCGCGCCAGTTTGTCGAGCAGCTCGAAAAACCTGATGTCGATTTGGTCGAAGGTTTGCCACCAAGCGTAGCGATCGAGCAGCGGGTCACGCGCGGTGGCGGAAAATCCACCGTCGCCACCGTGACCGAGGTTTACCATTTCCTCCGCCTTCTTTTCGCCAAAACCGGGACGCAGTTTTGTCCGGATTGCGATCTGCCGGTGGAGAAACAAAGTGTGGCTGCGATCGTAAAAGAAGTGGAAGCGGCGGCGCGCCGCGGAACGTTAAAAGTGCTTGCGCCGCTGGTAAAAGCGCGAAAGGGCTTTCACACCGACGTCGCGCGCTGGGCCGAGCGCCAGGGATTCGACACACTCTACGTGGACGGAACGCTCGTGCCCGTTTCACATTTCCGGAAACTTGAGCGCTTCAAAGAGCACACGATCGACGCCGTGGTTGGCATGATCGACGCAAAGAGAATCCTAAAAGCGCGTAACCTGGTCCAGCGCGCGCTGGAAATAGGGCGGGGCACCGCGCATCTCCTCGACACCAAAAATCGTGTGACGGTGATGAGCACGGAGATGAGCTGTCCTGGTTGCGGGCGCGCATTCGAAGAGCTCGATCCGCGATTGTTCTCATTTAACTCCCCGCACGGTGCCTGTCAGGAATGCGGCGGCTACGGCGAGATTTGGAATCACAAGTTGCAAACGGGCGCGGAAGATAACGGCGATTCTGTTCTCGAGAACGAGCTCGCCGCCGATCGTGAGTTTGAATGGATCGGTGAAGAAGAAGCGCGCGAATGCCCTGGTTGCCACGGCGCCCGGTTAAACGCTGTGGCCCGCCATGTCCGCGTCCAGGGCGAAACGATCGATCAATACACGAAGTTGTCCGCTGCCGAAGCGCTGCTTCTCGTCGACAAGTTGCGCTTTCGTGGAACGCAACAAACCATCGCCGCGGATCTGATCCCGGAAATCCAACAGCGTTTAACGTTCATGGAAAAGGTCGGGCTCGGTTATCTCGCCCTCGGACGCTCGGCCAAAACGCTGAGCAGCGGCGAATCGCAACGAATTCGCCTCGCCGCACAACTCGATTCTAATTTACGAGGCGTCCTTTATGTTCTCGACGAACCCACGATTGGCCTCCATCCGCGCGATAATCTTCGCTTGCTCGAAACGCTGACCGCATTGCGCGAGAAAGGCAATTCGCTCGTTATTGTCGAGCACGATGAAGAGACGATGCGGCGGGCTGATCATATCATCGATTTGGGGCCCCGCGCCGGCATCCACGGCGGCGAGGTCACCGCACAAGGCACCCTCGACGACATCAAGAGTGCGAAAAATTCCGAGACCGGCCGTTGTTTAAATTCACCAATTTCACATCCGCTCCGGCAATCCCGGCGCTCCCTCGATGAGGTGGAGCAGTGGATCCAGATTCATGATGCGCGAGCCAACAATTTGAAAGGCGCCAGCGTTCGATTTCCGATCGGCCGGCTTTCCGTCATCACCGGAATTTCCGGGTCTGGAAAATCTACTTTGATGGGAAATGTCCTTTTGCCAGCGGTGCGCGAACAACTCGACCGGCGCAAACGAAACGACAATTCGGATCTGCTCAAACTGGTGAGTGGTGCCGCCGAGCTTGATGCAGTTTACGAAGTCGACCAATCGCCGATTGGAAAAACCTCGCGTTCCACTCCGGCGACCTACATCAAGGTCTTCGACGCCATCCGGAATCTT
>JBEEGU010000081.1:0-5487 GCA_041167025.1 Verrucomicrobiota bacterium | reverse complement strand
CCCGCCATCTATTTTCAGATTGGTGCAGTTGACAGCGTAGAGGTGCGCCCGACGACAGTTCAGCAGTTGGTTGTTTGTCGTGGGCGGATCCTGCTTCGGAAAATCGGCGCCATCGGTGGAAGCCTTGAGATTGGCGGTGCTTTCGATGAAGAAGGTCATGTTGCTCTTAAGATAGAGCGTTCCGGTTAGGTAAGTTCGCGCTCCGCTGAGATACACCGTCCCTCCGCTGCCGGCACAGGCGTCGATTGCCGCCTGGATCGCAACTGTGTCGTTAGTTTTTCCGTCTCCTGTGGCGTTGTAGGGCGGCGCGTGCACGTCGAAAATCGGTTCGGGTCGAGCACCAATGAAATCGCCGAGCTCCCAGATCTTTACATTATCGACGTACAAAATCCCGGTGTGCACCCCATCGATGAAGAACTTGAGCTGGCCTAGACTGGTGGTGTTATTGCGCACGGCAGCATTGTTCAACTTTCGGACACCATCGATAAACAGATCGTAAGTATTGGTTGTGGTGTTAATCACGACCCGGATCATGTACCAATCGTTAGCGACAAATGGTTGGATCGTGGTTTTGGTTGCTCCCACATAGGACTTGATGTTGCCATCCTCGAAGGCAACTGAGATGACGGCGTGAGTACGTGAAGTGTCGTCGCTGTTGTAAATGTAAGGAAGCGCTTTGAAACCGTCGGTTCCGCGGGTTAGCACTTTGGCTTCGAACGCCACCCGGCCTGTCTGATTGGGAAAAGTTCGCAAAATACTGGACTCACCGGAGTTCGTGTCGGTTTTTTCGATCCGAACGCTCTTATCGGCTGCAAACGGATATTCTCTGATCTGAACGGAGGCGCTGGTGGCGACGCTGGTCCATCCCCCCGGAGCGACGTTTGTGGTCATATCGTTGAATTTTTCGTTCAACACATATGTGCCCGCCGCGTTCCCGTTTGTTGCGACTAACAACATTAGGACGGCCCACAGAAATATGGCCACCCGAATTTGCGCGATTCGGCGGGGTTTAACAGGAAGACCGGCAAGTCGGCCAAGGAGGTACTTCATGACTATGAGAGTGCTGATCTGTGTCGGCGGGGAACGTCCGGTTCAACGGAAGGGCAAATCGAGTTCAGAACGGACGAGTGGGAATTCTGCGCATAAGGCGCGCCGCTAAGCAAGGCAAAACGGGCCGCTTGCAAGGCTAAGCGCTCACACGACATGCCTGAAGAGCGGGAGCGCGCTACGCTCAAACTACGCGACCGGGACGATTTTGATTGCGAATTTGCGATCCGACAACAGAGGAGCACCCGGCGAAGCATCGAAGTCGAAGTTAGAGCGACGAAAAGGGGCTGTGAGCGCATCCGGATGGGACGGAGTTTGAGGCGCCAGACCCTGCCGACGGATCACGGGATGCTGCCCTAACGACCCCTATGTGCCATTACCATTGACGGTCGTTCCAGGGGCGCCTACACCTCAATCATGCTCCCCCGAGCATAAGGCATCGATCTCGACTGCCTCAGAATGTGGAATGGGGCGGCCACGGCTCCGCCTCGGCGGAAATCTACGTCCCAACAACGAACAACTCGATGTACCTATCGCCGCTGGCCGGCCTACTTGATCCAAACCTGCTCTCCCCAAATTTTCCCAGCGCTCCACTAAGCATCAAGGATTTCGTTAGTGACGCGAATGGAAATCTGCAATATGAAGACTTAAGCGCTTCCAACTTTCCGCGGCGGTTTTACGGTTTTCGTTTCCTTGATTTCGTTGATCGCTTTCCTGATCGCGGTGCCAAATCGATAACTTAGTAGTCAGGGTAGCGACCAGTCCGCAAACAGCCGCATTAAGAATGTTGAAAGAAACAATTATCGTTACCAGAAGATGGAATCTGAAGTTCTGCTGAGCGTCGCTGACTACGCGCGCGAGGCGCGAGGTAAGCTTTCGAAGAATGTTTTCGATTACTACGAAGGCGGTGCTTTGGATGAGATCACGCTTCGGGAGAGCACGGCTGGTTGGGAACAGTTGAAACTTTATTACCGCGTCCTGGCAGGTGTCGGACCGCGAGACATGACCACGACGATTCTTGGCCAACCGATCTCGATGCCGATCATAGTGGCACCGACTGCTTTTCATAAGCTGGCCTGTGAAGAAGGAGAAATCGCAGCGGCGAAAGCGGCCAAAACCGCAAAAACCTTGTTCATTCTGAGTTCGCTTTCGAATACTGCGATGGAAGCAGTGTTTCGGGAAGCGGGCAGCCCCCGCTGGTTCCAGCTCTATATATATAAGGATCGCGAGATAACCCGGGAACTGGTGAAACGGGCCGAGGCGGCCGGGGCCGAAGCGATCGTCCTGACGGTTGATGCACCGGGCCTTGGCACGCGGGAGCGTGACGCTCGGAATCGGTTCGGTTTACCCCTTGGGTTGGCCGTCGAAAACCTGGCGCCGCTGGGAAAGGGCGATCTTCCGGAAGTCCAAGGTTCCGGCCTGGCTGCGTACGTTCGAGCAAATTTCAAGGCAGACCTCGGATTCGATGATCTCGATTGGTTATGTCATTCTACGCGGTTGCCGGTGGTGGTAAAAGGCGTGTGTCGCGGTGACGACGCTCGCCGCGCGGCTGAGCACGGAGCAAAAGGAGTAGTCGTTTCCAACCATGGTGGCCGCCAGCTCGACACCGCGCCGGCAACTTGCGAAGTGCTTTCGCATGTTGCCGATGCAGTGGGGGATCATTGCGAAACTTATGTTGACGGAGGAATTCGGCGCGGAAGCGACGTGCTCAAAGCGATCGCGCTCGGGGCGCGCGCGGTATTGGTCGGGCGGCCCATTCTCTGGGGGTTATGCGTGGCTGGGGAACAGGGTGCAGCGGAGATATTGGAGATTCTGCGGCGGGAACTTGATGAAGCGATGCTTCTTTGCGGTTGCTCCAAGCTTGATGATATCGGCCGGTGGCTGCTGCGACCGGATGAGTAGGCGGCGCGCGATCGTGATCGACTCCTCACCTTAATTGTATCTTGTCTGGTTCCCAGCAGCCTCAACCGCTACCTCGCGGCTTTACCGGCCATGTCGCGGTCCCCCAACCACTCCATTCTCTCCTCGGTCGAGGAGGAGAGGAAATGGGCTCCCGCTTGTGATCCTGCTAACCCTCCTGCCCGGGCCTCATGCTCATGCTCATGCTCATGCTCATGGTCATGCTCATGTTCGTGTTCGTGTTCGTGCTCGTGCCGCTCATGCTCGTCTTCTCCTTAGGCCGTCTGAAAAGATCGAGTGGGTGGAGACGACGCTTGTCCCTCCAGCTCACTCCGTTAGGTAACGCAACTTTGGTTCGCGTTATGGATAGGCGAGGCGGTAGAAACGTTTCGGCAAGTTACCCGGATTCGTATCGGGGAATTCGAATGCGCCCGTCTGATCGGCGGTGCGCGAGCCAAGGGTCGTGAATGTGTTGGAACTGAGATCGTCGGAATATTCAATGCGATTGACCGCATTCGGTACTCCGAGACATTTCAGCAGGACGCCATTACCGGAACGCGTGATCGAAATAATCTTCAATACCGGTGTGATCGATCCTGAAGGCAAAGGCCAGGCGTAAGCGCCGCGGCTGCGGGTCCAGACCGAGAGCGTGGTCGCGCCCCGATCGATTTGCATGTCCCAGATCATTGCGTGCGGCAGTCCGTTATCGAAGCGGAACCAGGACGGTGTGCTCGCGGTGATGTCGTTCGTGTAGTAAAGGCCCCAATCCGTCCCGGCAAATACCTGTTGCGGGAACTTCGGGTTCGCGATAATCGAGTCGACCGGGATGTCCGGGAGGTTGCCGGTCTTATTGGTCCAGGTAAACGAAGCGCAGTTTGCCGTGCAAACAACGCGGTAGACGTGACCGGGGGTCCCGGGCGTGTTGGCGTTGAAGCCGCCGACTGCGGCGTATCCAATCGGCGCGGTGGTCGTCGTCGGATCGAAATGGACATCGAGAATGGGTCGGTTAGGCAGAACCGCATTCGCACCGGTCACGTTTACCCACGTCGATGTGTTCGCGCCGGCCCCCATGCCAAATCCGATCTGAACATTGCCATCGTTCGTCCCAACGATCACGACCGACTGTGAGGCCGGCTCAAAAGCCAGTTGATTGATGAAAGAGCGGTTACCCAGAGTTTGTTTCGTCAGGTTGGCCGGACTGTTCGGATACCAACCGGCGCCATTGGTGACGGTCTCCCATACTCGCACGGTCCCGACGACAAGATGGTTGCAGCCCGTGGGCGGGCAGTCGTTAACCGGAGAAAAACTGGGATCGCCCTTGTAGATTTCAAAGGGCAGCACAAATGATTGAGTATCGGGCAGGCCTGGGTTACTCCATGGTCCTTCTACGTCCGTCCAGGTCGCGCCGGGAGCGGTACAATTGCTCGCGCAAAAATTGAGGTGGCCGCTGTTGTTACCCTGCCAGAAGCGACCGCCAACAGGATCGATGCGAGCGAAGAAACCGTCGCCGCCCTTGCCCATCTGCCATTGCGCGGGCCCGGTCGGAGTACCCGCGAAGGTGACGGAACTGGCGCCATTATCCTGCGCCCCACCGTTTGCCTGCGGTGCCGCCGATGTCGCAAAATTTGCGCTGATATCGCCGGAGTAGAACTCGATCGTGTTCAACCCGCTGTCCATGTTGAACCACGTCGGATCGGTCGAAGAGCTGGCGGAATTGGCGTTCGTCGTGGCGTGGACACCACCGTCGTTCCCCGCGAGCAGAATGCTCGATGAGCCCGGGACGAAGGCGAGGGCATGTTGATCGACGTGGACCACCTGAGTGCTGCCGCTGTAACCGCAGGTTGTGTCATTCCACGACGCGTTTCCGTTCGCCCAAAACCAGATTTCGTAGGTGTCGAAGAAAACGCGATCCGGATTGTTTGGATCCACCGCGAGACCCTGGTCGTACCAGTTTTGCGGGTAGTCGCCGGCGCCGCCACTACAGTCAGAGAGCGAATTTCCTGCTGAGCCGGGAATCTGATTCCAGGTGGCGCCGCCATCGATCGAACGGAAAGCCCCGAGCTGGCATCCGTTGGCGTTGTTACATCCGCTGTTCGAATTCGTCGCGATGGACTGGACCTGAGCGTAAAGGTAATTTGAATTGCTCGGCGCAACGGCGATGTCGATCCGCCCCAGTTGATTACCGGAGCCGACGCCGACATAGCGCGCGCCACTCGTGGCATTCAGGCCAGTCCAGCCGTTGGCGTTGGTCGTGATCGGCGCGAAATCGCCCGGACAACCGCCGACCGGAATCGTCCCTTTGTAAATGCCGTTCGCGCCGTTCTGATCCAGGTTGTATTGCACAGCCGTGGAAAAACCGCGCACACCGACCGCGGCGATGACGCGCGTACTCGTGCCGGTATCGGTCAACGCCAGTCCAGTGATGTCCTGGCGCATCGTGCTGAAACTATTGGTCGTGCACGGCCCGGTCCAATTCGTCCCGCCATCGTAAGAAAAATAGAGGCCCGTTTTGGTACCGGCGACGACATTGTTGCTGTTTCG
>JBEEGU010000080.1:0-5216 GCA_041167025.1 Verrucomicrobiota bacterium | reverse complement strand
GGGTTCGGGGCGAGAACGCGTAGCCGTCTTTCGCGCAACTCAAACTCAACGGGGCAATTCCCAACCAGGTCCCCATCGAGTTCGACCGGGACGTCCTGATCGCTTGTTATCCGCAGATAACGAGTCTGGAAATATTCTACCTCAGGCAAGCGGATTTCGGAACTAAAAAATACGTCCTGCAAATATTTTATGATTTCAAGATAGCCTAACCGCTTGAACACCACGACATCGAGCAGACCGTCGTCAATCAGAGCCTGCTTGAAGAAAGGAAATGGTCCTCCGTAACGCCGGCCATTGCCAACGAGAACAAAGGATCCTTCTTCAATCGATGTATTTTCCGATTCAATGAAAAGGCGCGGCGGTCGCCGCGAGGCGATTTGCGCGGCCGAAATCAGGTAGCTAAGCGGCCCGAAATTACGTTTCAGCGCGAGACTGGTTTCTTTCACGACTTGTGCGTCCAGCCCCACGCCCGCGAGTTGCACAAAGTATTTTCCGTTGGCGCTGGGAAGATCGATCAGGCGGGTCGTGTCGCCTTGAATGATGTTCCAGCACAAGCCGAGGTTATGGGTGGGCAACCCCAACTCCAGCGCAAAAACGTTGACCGTGCCGATCGGAAGCAGACCCAGTGTGGCGGAACTTCCCACCAGCCCGTTGACCACCTCATTAATAGTGCCGTCGCCGCCGGCGGCCACGATCTTCTCGAATCCTTCACTTACGGCGTTGCGCGCCATTAATTCTGCTTCGCCTGCCCTTGAGCTGACACAGACGGTGCTGCCCTGCGCCAGTGACTCCACGCGCGTGCGCCAACGCTTCGCGCGATCGCTGTGCGCGGCGGGATTCAAGATAACGATCGTCTTATTGCCGGTCACAGAAAACGAGAGGCGGTGGCTTTAATCTTTTCTTCAAACTCGCCGTGCGTAACGTCTGGGCGTGGGCCGTCTTAGGCGAATTGTTTTGTGGTTTGTCGTGGCGCTGATTGCGCTGGGCGCGATCGGTCTGCTTGTGGTGAATCTGTATGTGCAATCGCAGGGGACACAAGCGCGGATTCAGCAGGAACTCAGCCAACGTCTCGGCACCCCGATTCACATCCGCGGCATTAGCGTGACGCCGTGGGGCGGGCTCACCTTGACTGGTATTAGCATCCCTCAAAATTCTTCCACCAACTCCAGCGACTTCTTGGAGGCAAAGAGCTTTCACCTGCATGTCCGGTTCCTTTCACTCTTCAAGCAGAGACTGGTAATCAAGGAAGTGTCCCTTCTGGAACCGACGGTAGTGTGGCCGCAAAATGTTGATGGCAAATGGAGACTGCCAGGATCGCGGCGCCTCGATCAACAATCACCGGGCGAAAATGAAGTCGCCACGCCCGCCGCCACGCCCCTGCCGGAGGCGACTGTTGCGCAAAACCCGCCCATCACTGCTTCAACGCCAATGGTGGAGCCGAAAGCAAGAAATTCGGAAAACAAGGTTGACGCCCAACACACTCCCGTTCCTGAGGTGCGACGCGTTAACATCATTGATGGCAGTTTTCGATTTCTTGACCGGTCCGGCAATCTCGTGGCCATGTTTGAAGGCGTGCGTTTTCATTCCAGTATCCGCGAAAGCCAGGCCTTGCGCGGCGGTGTAAGTATCGCGAAAATTTCGCTGCGCGATCGTTTTTACCTTGAAGCGCTGGAATCACCGCTGCATTACGATCCGCTCGCGCTCGATCTACCTAAAATTTCCGCGCGCGCTGGTGGAGGAGAATTAAAGGGACATTTCACCATCCAGCCGCAATCAGAAGATTCGCCATTCACGGCGAGTGTAAATTTTAGCGGTGTTCAGGCTGATCAGATTGTGACCGAAGCAGGGGGACCCAAAGGCATGGTTCAGGGCAAGCTCGAAGGCAGTTTTGAAGCCGCTGGAAAAACTGCGGACGCAAACGCGCTTGCCGGCAAGGGTGAAGTTTTTTTGCGGCAGGGAAAACTGCAACAATACAGCCTGCTCGTCGCGCTCGGCCAGATTTTGCAAATCGAAGAGCTCACCCAGCTTGAGCTGCAACAAGCAGAGGTGAAATACCACATCACACCCGACCTGGTGACGATCGATGACCTTATTCTGCAATCGCCGAATATCCGGCTTTCCGCCACCGGCACTATTACGTTCAAAGGCAAGCTACGACTCGATTCACAGCTTGCCATTAACGACAAGGTTCGGTCGCAGCTATTTCAGCCGATTCGCGATAATTTTCAGCCGCTTGGGGAAACCGGATATTCGGCCATCAAGTTTGAGGTGGGTGGCACTGTCGATCACCCGAAAACGAATCTCATGGAAAAGGTCGTGGGACGAAATTTGAAGGATTTCGTAAACGGCTTATTCGGCGGAACGAAATCGGACCGGCCGAAGAGGAAAAAATCTCGAGACGCTGGAGCGGATGTCACGCCGCAGCCTTCTGCCAGTCCCATCGAGACTCCAGCCTTGACCCCCACTGCGACCGCAACACCGCCATGAGAGTGATCGCGGGTTCCGCCGGAGGAATCCAATTGGACGTGCCCAAGCGCGGTGTACGACCGACGATGGACCGTGTCAAAGGGGCGATCTTTTCGAGTCTTGGAGACCTGATTATAGGCGCCCATGTTCTCGACCTTTTCGCCGGCAGCGGAGCGCTCGGTATTGAGGCGCTTAGCCGGGGCGCATCTTCCGCCCTTTTTATCGACGAGGATTCGCAATCCATCGCCGCAATCCAAAAGAACCTCGCCAAAACAAAGCTGAGCGGTCAGACCCGGCAGCAGGATGTCTTTCAGTTCTTGAAGCGGGCGGCATCGGCCGAAGAATATTTAATCATCTTTGCCGATCCGCCCTATGAAAACGTTAAGTCGGATGAACGCTACACTATCAGACTCCTCACCGACGAAACGTTGCCACGGCTCCTCCCGGCACATGGTATTTTCGTTTTGGAAAAACGACCGTCCGAAACATTTCCAGAAACGCCGGTATGGCGGGCGACGCGTCAGAAAGCCTACGGCGCCACCGAAGTCCTCTTCTTGTCCCCGGATCCGAAATCCGTAATCCGCAATCCGAAATCTTCCGAGTGATCCGCCTCCTCTATAATCTGCTCTGGCCGCTCGGGCTCTTGTTTTTCCTGCCCGGATACCTGGTCAAAATGTTTCGCCGTGGCGGCTATCGAACTAAATTTGGACAACGTTTCGCTTTTTACGATCGCGAAGTTCGAGCGCGTCTCAGCGCAAACCGACCGATCTGGTTGCATGCCGTGAGCGTTGGAGAAGTAGCCATCGCATTGAAATTGGCGCGCGCCATCAGCGCTGCGCGTCCGGGCGTGCAATTCGTTTTAACCACAACCACGACGACCGGTTTCGCGTCCGCCAACAAAAATATTTTGCCGGTGATGGAAGTAATCTACACACCCCTCGATTTTTGGCCGATCATGCGCAAAGCATTCGCTGCCATCCGGCCCGAAAGAATTGTCCTGGTCGAAGCAGAAGTCTGGCCCAACCTCACGGCGGCGGCTCGCGCGCGCGGGATCCCGATTGCCTTGGTCAACGCGCGTTTGTCCGGCCGTTCGGAGGAACGGTTCCGGCGATTCCGCTGGATCGTCGCGTCGACATTTCAGCTTCTCGATCTGGTTTGTGTGCAGGAAACGCGCGACATCGATCGTTGGACGGCGTTTGGCGTCCGCCGCGATAGAATTCGTCATACTGGGAGCATTAAGTATGATCCGGCTGACCAAGAGAGCGCGCCGAAAACGGAAACGATGAGGGCGTTTCACCTGACTGCGGGAAACGCCGGGCAGCTTGTTCTTTTCGGAGCCAGCACCCACCGCGGAGAGGAAGCGATTCTTGCTCGTACATTCCTTGCCCTCCGAAACGACTTTCAACAGCTAACGCTTTTCGTTGCTCCGCGCCATGTGGAGCGAGTTCCGCAAATTCGAAGGCAATTGGAGAGTCTCTCTCTTCGCGTAAAGCTCTGCAGTGAAGCGGAGGTTCATGATGAATCGCATCCAGATTGTATCCTGCTCGATAAGACCGGAGAACTACAGCGTTGGTACGGTCTCGCGACGGTCGTCTTCGTCGGGAAAAGCCTAACCGTCCACGGAGGGCAGAATCCGGTTGAACCGATTGTGGCCGGGAAGCCCGTGATCTTCGGGCCGCACATGGAAAATTTTGCCGCGCTTGCGCGAGAGCTGCTGGCGAATGACGCAGCGATTCAAGTGAGCGATCCCGTTGCCCTGGAGGGGGCGATGGCGAACCTTTTGCGCGCTCCCGACGCGCGCGTTCGCCTGGTCCAAAATGCGCGACGCGTTCTCGATTCCCACAGCGGTGCCACCGCGCGGACAGCGCAACTGATTCTAGATCTCAAATGAGCTGCGATGAACTCTGCATTCTGTTTGGATGGCGTGCATCATAGATGCTCGTGATTCTCTCGAAAACCTGATCGACGGTGATGGCTTGCATGCAAAGATTGTTGCGGCAAACCGACTGCCGATTGTTGTAGGCATTGACGCATG
The DNA here is from genome assembly GCA_041167025.1 of Verrucomicrobiota bacterium. GTDB lineage: Bacteria > Verrucomicrobiota > Verrucomicrobiia > Chthoniobacterales > UBA10450 > DATFCK01. The sequence continues at coordinate 715 of JBEEGU010000080.1, read as the reverse complement.
GGCTGCAGGCGATACCGGCCCAGAGCACACTTGCATTGGGTGAGCGCGCGGCAAAAAGCGATGGTGTTTCCGGCCCAAATAAAGTGATTACGTGAATTGGCGTCATGGACGCGAAATGAGCGGGACCACTGTCGTTCGTCACCAAAATGTCGCTGCGCATGTAAAGCACGAGCACCTGGCGCAAACTTGTTTTGCCGGCGAGAGCCAGCACGCGGTTTGAATCCACATCTTGTGCGAGGCGGTTAATCGCCGGGGCCTCTGCCGGCGCACCAGTGAAGCCGATATACAAATCCGGATAATGCTGGAGTAGCCGTTGCGCCAGTTCGATATAACGCTCCGCAGGCCATCGCCGCAACGGCAGCAAATCTCCCGCGTTTGGATTGAGCAGAATAAGAGGAGAGGAGCCGATATTAGGATTCTCCCGGTGCAGCAGAGCATCCACCTCCGCATGTTCGCCTGGTCGCGGCTGGAATTTGGCAAAGTTCAGATCAACCGACGGGGTATGGTCGAAAGTAGGAAGCATCGAGGGATCCCGCGTTAACGCTGCCACCATGGAGTCGAACATCTCGCTGGTGTGGAAATGCGGATTGTAGAGGAGCCGATGGGTCATCAAGTCTCCGCGATACGGTCCGTCGCCGAAAAATGTATGAAAGCCGACGCGAGATTTGGCGCCGGTCATAAAAGTCAGCATCGCTGAAAATCGCGTCAGAAATTC
>JBEEGU010000079.1:0-3171 GCA_041167025.1 Verrucomicrobiota bacterium | reverse complement strand
GCAGTCCATCACCCGTTGGGCGATGTTGATGCCGGCTCCCGTAACGTTCGACCGATTGTTCACATCGACGACCTGATCGACCGGGCCGCTGTGAATTCCCATGCGTAACTGGATTTTTGGATCGGCCTGATCTGCTTTGCTTAGCTCTCCGGCGCAACGCACCGGAGCATCCGGTGTCGTGAAAAAAACCAAAGCCATTCCGTCGCCGGTCGGAATGCGAAGCAATTTTCCCGTGGCGTCCGCCTTTCGGAATTGGTCGGTCTGACGCACGAGTTCGTTCAACCGGTTAACGAGTGCCGTCTGCTCATTGGTCAGAAGCTTGGAATAACCGACGATGTCGACAAAGAGAACGTGCGCGATCTGGAGCTCTGAAACGGCAGAATCTGCGGACATAAAGCGGCCTGGCAATGCGCGGTCGGAGCGTATAAATCGGACCGGCGCAGGTCGAGTGCGAATGCTGAAGAGTCGAAGTCGGGTGTTGCGGCCGGCGACGAACTCAACTCTATGCGATGGGGCCGGTCGGCCACGGATTACGTAGTCTGCCTATGCCCTATCTGGGCGAACTGATTTCGGAAATGGTCTGGGTCCACTCCCCCTCCCGATTCCAGGCAGGGCATCGGAGATAAAGCCAGAAGAATATTAGGAACATAGTGGAATTGGGTTGGCCTTATATGATCAGATTTTGGACCAATTTTGCGCCATGAAATATAATTGTTTTGGATTATTCGTAACTCCTTAATGTAAAGCTTATTAAGAGACAAATTTTGCCACAAATATTCCAAGTCGCGTCCCGATGTCCAATTTATTGGCCTAGTTACGATGCAAAAATTGTCTATATATTAAACCACCTGGATCATTTTTGCACTTATGGGTCTCTGATTATGTGATTCGCTCGGTGGAAGCCGGTCCGGCGGCGAGAGCGTCTGATCTTTAGGCAACGATGATTGAAGCCCAAGCCGGGTCGCCTCCCAATAGAATCGTTCTTTCTTGCCAGTGACCGGGATAATTCCTACATCGGGACCATGAAACCTTTTTCTCCCTGTTCGGGACGCCTGCGGGACCTCCGCCGCCTAGGTGCAATGGCGCTGGCCGCGCTCACCGTTTGTTTCGCGTTCGGCAATCGGGCTCGCGCCGAGGATCGCGTCATCGTTCTGAAGGCCGCGCGATTGTTCGACGGGAAATCGAAAACACTTGTGCCTAACGGCGTCGTCGTGGTGCAAGGCGGCAAGATCGTCGATGTCGGAACTGCGTCTGCGCCAGCCGATGCCCAGGTGATCGATTTGGGCGACGCGACTTTGTCACCCGGCTTTATCGATGCCCATACGCATCTCACGCTCGATTATTCGGGGGATTACAACAAGATTCGCCTGAGCCAGCTTTCCTTAAACGTTTCGGAACATGCAATCAAAGCGACGGCATATGCGCGCGCGACGGTCGAGGCTGGATTTACTACGGTGCGTGACGTCGGCAGCCGATTCCCTGGCAGTTCCGAGTTTGTGGATGTTGCTTTGCGCAATTCCATCAACAACGGCACCGTGGTGGGACCGCGTATGCTCGTAGCCACTTTTGGAGTGGGTGCCACCGGCGGTCATTTTGATGGCAGCGGCGGCTATCGTGACATGCTCTTTGGAGAGGAGCCGGGTTTCAATCGCGGCATCGCCGACGGCCCCGATGAAATTCGAAAAACCGTTCGTTTCGAAGTCAAAAATGGCGCTGATGTGATTAAGGCCGCGGTTTCCGGAGGAGTGCTCTCGCTCGCCGATGAAGTCGACACCCCTCAATTTACGGCCGAGGAAATGAAGGCACTGGTCGACGAATCACATCGTCTTCGCAAGAAGGTCGCAGTCCATTGCCATGGAGATCAGGCGGCCCGTGAAGCCATTGCCGCTGGTGTCGACTCGATCGAACACGGTTCGTTCATGAAACCGGAAACGCTTACCATGATGAAGACCAAAGGAACATTTCTCACTCCGACATTGATGGCGTCGGAATGGATTATGGGCAAACTCGATGCTTATCCGCCCGCGCTCCAGGCAAAGGCGAAAGCGGCAACCGCGGCGCGTTCGGATATGTTTCGTAATGCGATCAAGATTGGCGTCCGGATCTCGTTCGGGACCGATGCAGCGGTGTTTCCGCATGGCCAGAATGCAAAAGAATTTGCGCTCATGACCGGTCTCGGGATGTCGCCGATTGACGCCTTGATTGCGGCTACCTCGAACGACGCGGAGTTGTTAGGCCTCGGGCAAAAAATCGGAACCCTCGAAAAGGGGAAACTGGCCGACGTCATTGCCATGCCTGGTGATCCTACCGCCGACATCACAGCAACGGAACACGTATCGTTTGTGATGAAGGAAGGAAAGATCATCCGAAACGGCCCTGCGACGACAACCCCGACGTCGGCTGTCTCTGGACCGACGGACGACACGTTGCCGGCGGATTAGACGCTCAGTTAGGGACGGCCCTCCGAGCCGTCCGGGGATATCGCTTGTGTATCGGGCGTGGTATCGGCCGTTCACCGAACGGCCACATGCGTGCAAGACAAACACCAAAGATGGCGGTTCGCCTCCTTCGCCAAGGCTGCGGCGCGCCAAGAGTGAACCGCCGCTACCTGGACTGACTTGCTTTACCCTTTGATCAATGTGATCTGCCAGAAATCGTCCGAGAGATTTTCATCGAGCAAGTACGTGTAGGGCATGGTGAAATAACCTTTCATACCCCACTTCGTTCCCCAGGAATTGCGCATACGAAAGCAGTCCTGGTTATCGTCGTAGCCAACCACAAGCACGGCGTGGCCTCCGAGAACGTGCTCGCGCGGCAAGGGCATGGGCACTTTCCCAGTGCGTGCGACTTCATCACTTTCAAAGCTATCGTAAACTGTAAACCCGATGACGAAAGGGTAGCCGGAAGCCAGGCATCCTTTCATTTGCGAAAGATTGCGGGAGACTCGCTGATACTGCACCGCGGTATGTTTCAACGCCTCTTGGTAGCAAAGTCTGGTCGGTTTTTTGGTTAAATGCGGGTTCGGCGGAAACGGGCTCGGATCATAAGGCCACATCTTTTCCGGGCAGGCACCCTGATGCGCTACACTCTTGATACCATCGCGGATCATGGCGCCTGAGTCCTCGTTAACCGTATTCTCGATGGCGCGCTCGTTGTAATAGATAAACAGGC
>JBEEGU010000078.1:0-6205 GCA_041167025.1 Verrucomicrobiota bacterium | reverse complement strand
TTGCATCTGGCGAATGTTGCCAAGGCCGCAGGCGTTCGACGCTTCATCTATATGTCATCCTGTTCGGTTTACGGAGTTGCCAGCGACCAGGCGGTTACAGAGGAGACTGCGCCAAACCCGCAGACCGCTTATGCCATATGTAAGACCCTATGTGAACGCGACCTGAAACCGCTGGCCGACAAAAATTTTACGATTTGTTATTTCCGGAACGCCACTGCCTTCGGCGCTTCTCCGCGGCAACGTTTCGACCTTGTCTTAAACAACCTCTGCGGGCTGGCTTGGACAACAAAGGAAATCAACATGACTAGTGACGGCACCCCTTGGCGCCCCCTGGTCCATGGCCTCGACATTGCGAACGCCATCTGCTGTGCGATCGATGCGCCTCCCGAAGCCGTTCACAACGAAATCTTTAACATCGGCAGTAACGAGCAAAACTACCGCGTATGCGAGATTGCGGAAAAAGTCGGTTCAACCTTCCCGGGTTGTTCGGTAAGCTTTGGAACACAGGCCGCCGATAACCGCAGCTATCGTGTGAACTTTGACAAAGTCCGCCGACATCTGCCTGGATTTCAATGTGAATGGGACGCGGACAAAGGGGTCCGGCAATTTTATGATCTTTTCCGCCGCATTGACTTGACCAGGGAGCAGTTCGAATTCCGCGCGTTCACTCGGCTCAAACAACTGCAGCACCTGATTAGCACAGGGCAGATTGATAACAACTTTTTCTGGACGCGGCCCTCCCTTGTCTGAGAACGTCTGAAGTCCCATGAAGGGACCAGGCGCCGAGGCCTTCAAATTCGGCTAGGAAAAATCTTTGATGAATATCGATTTTTGGAGCGGCAAATCTGTCTTTGTGACCGGCCACAGTGGCTTTAAAGGAAGCTGGCTGTCTCTTTGGCTGCAACTACTAGGCGCGCGAACAACCGGATTTTCGCTGGTGCCGCCGACGAAGCCGAACCTTTTTGACCTGTGCGATGTTGCGAGTGGGATGAAATCGTTAGTGGGCGATGTGCGAGACCAAGGCGCGCTAACAAAGGCCCTACGTGAGGCGAGCCCAGAGATCGTAATTCACTTGGCGGCGCAACCTATCGTGCGCGAGGCATATGCCGACCCCGTCACAACATTTGCCATCAACGTGCTGGGCACCGTGCATCTGCTTGAAGCTGTCCGATCGACCCCCGGAGTCAAAGCCGTCGTAATAATAACCTCGGATAAATGCTATGAAAACCGGGAGTGGTTTTGGTCTTATCGCGAAAAATCCATGCTCGGCGGAGAGGACCCATACAGCAGCAGCAAGGCTTGCGCGGAAATAGCGACGAGTGCCTTTCGTAAGTCTTTTTTCAACCCTGAGCGATTTTCGGAGCACGGTGTCGCCGTGGCCACGGCGCGCGCCGGTAACGTTATCGGAGGAGGGGATTGGGCAAAGGACCGCCTTGTGCCCGACGTCATGCGTTCGCTTTTGGAAAACCGTTCGATCGTCATTCGTAATCCGCATGCGACACGTCCTTGGCAACATGTCCTGGAGCCGCTCAATGGTTACCTGACCCTCGCCGAGGCGCTTTATGAGGACGGTCCCCGCTGCGTGGGGGCGTGGAACTTCGGCCCGTCCGAGTCCAACGACAAGACGGTTGGCTGGATCGCCGAGAACCTTTACGCCATGTGGGGTACGAGGTTTCAATGGGAACGGGATCAAAAACCGAACCCGCATGAGAATACCTACCTTAAGCTAGACTCTTCCAAGGCGCGCTCGCTGCTAAATTGGACGACCAAACTCGACTTGAACGCAACTCTCAGTTCGATTGTGACTTGGAACCAGTCCTATCAGGCCGAAGCAAACATGCGCGAGGTGACTGAGCGACAAATTCTTGAGTTCATGAAAATGGAAAAAGTTGAACCGAGTAGTGCATTTTCAAGTTCACATTTGGCGGTCGTAGCCGGAGGTGGTTTGCTCCACCTCTCGACAGAGCTATTTTCGTTCGCCGAAGCAATTTCTCGCGAAGCCCTACCCTACGCGGAATTGTTCGCGTGATTTTCCACGAAACCAAACTGACCGGGGCTTTCATTGTAGAGCTGGACAAGAAGGAAGATGACCGCGGGTTTTTCGCTCGTGTCTACTGTGCGAAAGAATTCGAGGCTCATGGTCTCGAGCCGCGCGTGGTTCAGGCAAACATGTCCTACAACGCCAGGAAGGGAACATTACGCGGTATGCACTATCAAGTACCGCCAGCGAGCGAACCCAAGTTTATCCGCTGCATACGAGGTGCAATCTGGGACGTGATTGTGGATATGCGCCCAGCATCGCCGACATACCTGCAGCATCTTGCGGTAGAGCTCAGCGCAGACAATCGTAAGGCGATTTATGTTCCAGATATGTTCGCTCACGGAAACCAGGCACTTAGTGACAGCGCTGAGTTGCTTTATTTCGTGGGAGAATTTTATACTCCTGGCTGCGAGCGCGGCGTTCGTTTTGACGATCCTGCCCTCGCGATTGACTGGCCGCTGCCGGTCACGGTGATTACGGAGAAGGACAAATCCTGGCCGTTAATCGACACGCGAAAACCGATCAACGCGTCCTAAGGCGGCTTAATGTTTATCGTTGATACCGCGTTAAAGAAGCGGGCTGCTGAGGGACGTCCGCTCAAGGTAGCCATTGTCGGCGCTGGATTTATGGCACGGGGGGTGGTGAACCAAATCGTAAACTCAGTTCCGGGCATGAAATTGGTGGCAATTGCTAACCGAACAATCCCGACCGCACTCCGCGCCTGGCGAGAAGCTGGCGTTGACGACATTCGCGAAGTAACCCAGGTCGGCCTCCTCAACAATTGTGTCCGACAAGGAATACCCGTTGTCACAGGTGATGCGCTCTTGCTGTGCGACGCGGAGGATATCGATATAGTCATTGAACTGACCGGAGCGATCGAATTCGGCGCGCAGCTCGCGTTGAAAGCCTTCGCGTCCGGCAAAGACATCGTTACGATGAACGCCGAACTGGACGGCACCATCGGTTCTATCATTCGTAGCAAGGCGGACAAGGCCGGTGTGATTTTCTCGGTGTCCGATGGTGACCAGCCTGGTGTGGAGATGAATCTCTGGCGTTTTGTGAAGAGCATCGGTCTCACGCCACTCGTGTGCGGTAACATTAAGGGTCTACAAGATCCGTATCGCAATCCGACGACACAGAAAGGCTTTGCGGAAAAGTGGGGACAAAATCCATACATGGTAACCAGCTTTGCCGACGGCTCCAAAATTTCCTTCGAACAGGCATGCGTCGCCAACGCTACGGGTATGAGCGTGGAAATGCGCGGAATGCGCGGAGGTGATTTTGAAGGCCACGTCGATGAGTTGTGCCATAGCGGCCGTTACGATGTCGATAGGCTGCGCGCCCTGGGTGGAGTGGTAGATTACACGGTCAAGTCCAAGCCAGGTCCCGGAGTTTTTGTGCTAGCGACGCATGACGACCCCAAACAGAGACACATGTTAAACCTTTACAAGCTCGGTCCGGGACCGATGTTCAGTTTTTACACTCCTTATCATCTCTGCCACTTCGAGGTGCCGTTGTCAGCAGCCCGAGTAGCATTATTCCGTGACCATGTCCTTTCTGCAAAACGTCCGATGGTCGACGTGATCACATTGGCGAAAGTCGACCTCAAAGCGGGGGAAGAACTCGATGCGATCGGAGGGTATCGCACATACGGCCAGTGTGAAAATTACGCCGTTAGCCGAAGTGAAAACCTCCTGCCCCAAGGTTTGGCGGAAGGATGCAAGGTGATCAGAGACATCGCCAAAGACACTCCGTTGACCTACGCGGATGTCGACTTCCCGAAAGCCCGCTTATGCGATCAACTGCGCGCTGAGCAGGACAGAATGTTTCCAGTTTAAGCAATTGTCGGTGCCTAGGCATACAAGCCTCGGGCGAAATCGCGATGCCCAAGAGTGAGATACAGTCGAAAAGTCAGCAGGACCACTTGGCGCCGGCGTCCGTAACCATGTTGCTTTGGGCGGACATGCGCCTGCACTTAGCACTCTTGCTGTTCCGAATTTTGCCACCATTACGCGGCGTCGGTCTGCGGACACGGGCCCTACGCGCAGCGGGCGTCGAAATCGGACATGGAACATTAATAGGAGGTTCCATGCGGATCGAGGGTCCACCAGCGTCGCAGCAGAACCTGCGCATTGGTGCGGGCTGCTGGATCAATTGCGGCTGCGTGTTCCATACCCCGGCTCTCATTACCATTGGAGACCGCGTCCAGTTCGGGCCGGATGTGATGGTCCTCAGTGGTAGCCACGACATCGGCCCGCGCGAGTGCCGCGCAGGAGCGAATGCCGACGAGCCAGTCTGGATTGGTAACGGCTGCTGGCTTGGCGCCCGCAGCGTGATATTACCCGGGGTGCGCATCGGCGATGGCGCGATCGTTGCGGCCGGGGCGGTGGTGACTCAGGATGTGCCGCCGGACTGCCTTGTAGCCGGCGTGCCCGCGCGAGTGGTGCGTCAGCTTCCTCCGGCACCTGCGGCGGGCTTTACTGAACATCCTCCCTTTCCCGACGAAAATGTTGGACGTTCGTGAGCTATTCTTAAAGACAAACACTGCGACGCTGATTCGACAACAGTCTCTACGGTCGGGACGACGGATGGCGATTCACAAGCAGGAGAACTTTGAATCTATTTAGTGATGCGCACCTTGCCGCGCCTGATTCGCGGTCTGACCAACAATCGCGGATGCTCGCTTGGGACTCGGGCCATTGCGTGGCAAAACGTTTCATCCTCCCCGGCGGGGGACGTGCTTGATTTCTACTATGTGCGGGATTTTCGGAGTGATTTGGCGTCAAAGCGATCGCGTGCCTGAGCAGGACCGCTTGGAACGAACGGCGCGGTTACTGCGTCATCGGGGCCCTGACGCTACAGGCGTGTTTGCCGATCAGGGCGTCGGCCTAGTTCACACGCGGCTGTCACTCCTCGACTTGAGCGAACGAAGCAATCAACCGCTTTGGGATAAACAGCGCCGGTTTGCGCTGTTGTATAATGGCGAAATTTACAACTTTCAACAGCTCCGGTTGCAACTTGAAGCTGAGGGCGTGGAATTTTGCACTACATCCGATACCGAAGTCTTACTGGAGGCATTACTGAAATGGGGGGCCGAAAAGACTTTGCCGAAGCTGGAGGGCATGTTCGCATTTGGATTATATGACCGGACCCTCGGATCGCTTCTGCTAGCCCGCGATCGATTTGGCATCAAGCCCCTTTTCATCTACCAGACCGAGGACACGTTCTTGTTCGCTTCAGAGATCCAAGCGATGCGGCCATGGATAAACTTGGAGCCAGATTTCCCTTCGATTTCGAGCTTTCTTTACGGGTTTAGCGGGCCGACCAAAGGATTCAGCTTTTTCCGCCACGTTAAAAGCGTCGAGCCCGGGGCCATGGTTACTATCGAGAAGGCTTCGACTCCTAAATATAGCCGCTTCTTTTCGCTGCCAGACTTTGTTGATCCCGATGAAATGGATCGATTGGAAGGTTTGAGCCAGCACGAGGTCGTGAACGAAGTTGACCGGCTGCTCAACGAAAGTGTGAAAAGTCAGTTGATCGCTGATGCTCCGGTCGGGGCCCTCTGTAGCGGGGGGTTGGACTCTTCGATCATCATGTCGATCGCCGCCCAGTATCATAATAATCTTGCGATCTTTCACGCAAACGTAGTCGGTCCCATCAGTGAATATCCGGCGGCCCTTCGATTGGCCCAACATCTGAAGCTGGATTTAAAAGCGATCGAAGTCCACGACGACGATTTCATAACCGAAATTCCGGAGGTAACAGAACGTTTCGGACATCCATTTTACTCATGCCCACATTCATTGCCTTTAATGATGGTCTGTAGGCTGGTGCAACAGGCTGGAGTGAAGGCAGTGCTGTCGGGTGAAGGTTCAGACGAATGCTTCCTCGGGTATGCGTTTTGTGCACCCAATATTCGCGAATATGCCGGTGTTCGTCCCTTACTGCGTTTCATAAAGCGATGGTTCAGAGATCCCAGCGGGAGCAACGGCCTCCAGTATTTAGGGCCATCCTACGTTCAAGGTGGTGAGCCCGATGGGGCTGAAGGTCTAGTTCATGCGCTGCATAACCGATTCGAAGTAGTAAGAGACACCGTTGAGATGCGCGATCGCTTGGGCGATAGCCTGCCAGCCAATCGATCCAAGGCTTCGTTACAATCTCTTG
>JBEEGU010000077.1:0-5385 GCA_041167025.1 Verrucomicrobiota bacterium | reverse complement strand
TCACGCAAAATCAAACGCATCGCCTGGACAGACAGACAGTATCCGCCGCCCGCGTCGCCCAAGATATGTCCCCATCCTCCCGCTTTTTCGAGCCGGTCGCCTCGCCGCCCGGTCACCGAAGAGCCGCTACCGGCATTCACGACGATGCCCTCGCCATGGCCCAAGGCAGCGGCCAGACCGGAGTCGCGATCGCTTCCGGTAACGACTTTCGCCACCGGCCAAATCTCTGCGGCTAATTGCGAAAGGGTGTGCCGATCTTCATCGGTAACGCAGCCGGCTAAAAAGATTCCGACACGATCGGTTTCCCGCGGAAGCTGTTGGAAAATCGCCCGCAAGCGGTCGCGGGTTGCCAGGCGAAAATTTGAGGGCGGAAGCTTTCCTTGCTCGAGGATGCGCAGCTCGTTTCCGTCGCGCTGGACAAGGACCCACGCGGTTTTTGTGCCGCCGCCTTCTACGCCAAGAATGCGTTCGTCTGCGCTCACCACCGTGATGATTAGCAACTCGCGGCCAATTTAGAAAGCGCGAGATTCGAATCTCGAAGGAGATCGCTTTTGCCCGCCTTGGCGGGCCGGATTGACGATGCGGCGTGATTGCCGAGAGCGTCGCTGCCTATATGATTTACCATGGCTGTGGAGGAGAAGCAGGTCGCAAACCGCATGGCGGAGTTGCGCGCACAAATCGAAGAACATAATCGTCGTTATTACGAGGAGGCGGCGCCCACCATCAGCGATCGGGAGTACGACCGTCTCTATCAGGAACTAACCGATCTCGAGCTGCGGTTTCCGCCACTCGTAGCGCCGAATTCCCCCACCCAGCGTGTCGGAGGAACAGCGCTGAAAGCCTTCGCTACGGTGACCCATCTCGCCCCGATGCTCAGCCTGGACAACACCTATTCCGAAGAAGAGGTGGCCAATTTCTACAAACGAATCGCGCGCCTTTTACCGGATGAAAAATTTCCCGTCGTTGTCGAACCCAAGGTCGATGGTGTCGCCGTGTCGCTGCTTTATGAAAATGGACGCCTTCGCTACGGCGCCACGCGCGGCGACGGCGTGGTCGGCGATGACATCACGCAAAATCTCAAAACGATCCGTGCGGTCCCTGAGCGTCTCCGAGGTAGCGCAGCTCCGCGTCTTCTGGAAGTCCGCGGTGAAGTGTTCATGGAGAAAAAAGGATTCGAAAAGTTGAATCAAGAAAGGCTTAAGGCCGGCTTGCCGCTCTTCGCCAATCCACGCAACGCCGCCGCGGGGTCGCTTAAGCAACTCGATCCGAGCATCGTCGCGCAACGTCCGCTCGGCGTGGTTTTTTACGGGACAGGGGCTGTTGAAGGCATGAGGGTCGAGCTTCATTCGGAGATCTTTCCCCTACTGAAAAGGCTCGGCCTTCCCGTGACGGAGCGATGGTGGGTCGCAGATTCGCTCGAGGAAATTCTCACTGCTATCCATGAGATCGATCGTGTTCGGCTTGAATTTCCCTACCAGACAGATGGCGCTGTGGTAAAAGTGAACTCATTCGCGCAACGAGCGCGGCTGGGATTCACCGCAAAATCTCCACGGTGGGCCATCGCTTACAAGTATGAAGCTGAACAGGTCGAGACACGTTTGCTCGACATCGTTATCCAAGTGGGCCGTACCGGAGCTCTGACTCCGGTCGCGCTACTTGAGCCGGTGCTCGTCAGCGGCAGCACGGTCGCGCGCGCCACATTGCACAACGAAGATGAAATCACGCGTAAAGACATTCGCATCGGCGACAAAGTCGTGATCGAAAAAGCCGGAGAAGTCATTCCGGCCGTCATCGGTGTGAAAAAAGAAGGGCGAACGGGAAAGGAAAAGAAATTTCGAATGCCCACGACCTGTCCGGTCTGCGGCGGCAAAGTGGTCAAGGATGAAGGGCAAGTCGCACTGCGTTGCATCAACAGCCAATGCCCGGCCCAATTGAAACGTCGAGTGGAACATTTTGCATCGCGCGGAGCGATGGACATCGAAGGGCTCGGCGAGATGATGGTCGAGCAACTCGTCGGGCGTGATCTGGTTCGGGACGTCAGCGATATTTACAAATTGACGCCCGAAAAATTGTCTGCGCTCGAGCGGATGGGAGAAAAAAGTGTGCACAATTTGCTCGAAGCGATCGAGCTCAGCAAAACGCGTCCGCTCTGGCGCTTGATTTTTGGGCTTGGCATTCTGCACGTCGGCGTGAGCGCGTCACGCGCGCTAGCGGATCACTTTGGCAGTCTCGAGAAATTAATGGCGACGTCGGTAGAGGAACTGCAAAAAATTCCTGATGTCGGTGAGGTGGTCGGGAAAAGCATTCATGCATTTTTCCAGGAAAACCGGAATCGAAAGATGATCGAGCGCTTACGAGACGGAGGTGTTCGTCCTCAAACCGAGCCTCGGAAGAAAGCAGCAGCGGGATCGCCTTTTGCCGGATCGACCTGGGTCATCACCGGCACGCTCAGCCAGGCACGTGATGAGATTGCGGAAATCATCGTCCAACGCGGCGGAAAAGTGGGCAGCAGCGTTAGTAAAAAAACCAGTTACCTGCTTGCCGGAGAAGAAGCGGGGAGCAAGCTCGACAAGGCACAGGCGCTCGGTGTGCGCGTGATCGACGAGAAAGCTTTTCGCAAGATGCTCGAATCGACCTGAGCGCGTTACGATCTTAATATTCAAGGAGCGGCGGTTTCCAAACCGCCGTGCCACGGCCAAATTCGGCGGCTGGGAAGCCGCCACTCACTCTGTCCGCCGTTACTTCTTCGGCGGCGGTTGGAGATTCAAGGGAATCCCGCGATTGGGCTCAAGGGTGGCGGACATCGCCGGGCGCTTGCTGGCGGGATGAAAGTCAGCCTGTACGTCAAACGTGAGCTTCTCACTGCCGCGGATGACCGTGATCGGCACGGTGTCGCCGGCGGTGATGAAGAACGAGGCGTCCAGCACATCTTCCGGCTCGTGCACTTTGGTCCGGCCAACCTGCAACAGAATGTCTCCCGACTTAATGCCCGAATCCGCCCCGGGTGTATCCGGCATGATATCGGCCATCTCCGCGCGCGACCCTTCCACCGGCGTTTTGGCTTCTGAAACATTGATTCCGATCCAGCCATGCCGCGCTTCACCGAACCGCACGTAATCACTGCGGATTTTCTCCGCCGCTTCAATCGGGAGAGCATAACAGGAAGAGTTATTCTCGAGACTGCTGACGAGAATACCCACCACTTCGCCCTTGAGATTGAGTAAAGGCGCGCCGGCCTCGCCGCGTTGTGTCGGCAGGTTTACCCGGAGGTGTGTGGTGGAAAAATAGCGCCCGAGATATTTCCGATCGAAACCGGCAATCATTCCAAAGCTCGGTGTTTCGGGCAGGTCGAGAGGATACCCAATAGTGACAACCGGGGTGGCCACTTCCAGTTGTTCCGTCTTGCCGATCGTCAATACGGGCGTTGCGGCGTCGATCTTCAGCATCGCCATTCCGCTGCGCACATCGGCTACGATTTGGCGGGCGGGATATTTTTTGCCATCAAACTCGATCGTAAAATTGCCCGCTTCACCCCCGACGGTGTAGGAAGTGTAAAGGGTGCCGGTCGGATCAATGAAGAAACCGGTGCCGAAAATTTCGCTGTGCTCGTCGTTACCGTGGATCTTGACTACGGCGCGGGCGGCGCGAGCGAAGACGTCTTTGACTTCACGACTGATCGAGGTGGCCGACTGCTCCTGGGCGGACGCAGAGCCGGCGACCAGACAAAGAATCAGCGCGAATGCGCTCTTACCCATCACCGCCTGACTAATCCCCTCTGAGAACCCGGCCGGCGATTTAAAATCGGAAGGTCGACTCATAACTCACGGGAACGCTATCAAGCACGTAGCGCGGTGGAGCCGCCCGGTGAGTGCGGGCGCGTTCGTCGAAATTGCGAAGCGGCTGCGCGGTAAAAACACGTGTCGCAACCGGTGATGCCAGGGTCAGTTCGGAACCGGGATTGAGGGGCGCGGCGAAAGCAGGTCCGGCCTGGGCCGAAAGGCGCACGGGCTCCGGCGCTTGATACACTTTCAATGAAATGATCGCGGCAAATACCAAAACCGCCGTGACCATTGCCGGATACGAAGTCAATGCCGGCACGTTCAAACGGAACATGAAATCCTGCGCACGCTGCAGACCAATCCGCCAGAGGGGCTGCCGCAGTAATTCGTCGCGCTGACGGCGATGGAACTCGTGCAGGAAATTGTCGAAGTAACCCGGCGGTGGCTGCTCGTGCCGTTTCAGCCGAAGCAGCGTCGCAATTTCCTTATCGTCAAATTCGTCCATGAGCAGAATTGTTAAGAAACAGGGTTTTTTCGAAACTCGTCGAGATAATTCTGCAGTTGCCGATTCGCGTAGAAGAGCCGGGAACGTACCGTCCCTTCCGAGACACGCAAGATTTTACTGATCTCGGCGTGAGGCATCCCTTGGATATGAAACATAGTGACCACAGCTCTGTGTTCTTCAGACAATTTCATCATAGCCTCGTTCAATCTTCGTTGCAGCTCGGACAGGTCCGCTTCCCGCACCGGGCTGCTCGTGGCGGTAAGCTCGATAAACTCCTTGTCATTCTGGATACTGGCGTCGACGTCATCGAGGCTGAGGTGAAAGCGGCGGCCGCGTTTCTTGAGGAAATTCAGGGTCATATTGACCGCGATCGAGTGAATCCAGGTATAGAAGGACGACTTGCCGCGAAAACCACTGATCGCCTTGTAGGCCTTCGCAAAAATGTCCTGGAGGAGATCGTTCGTGTCCTCGTGGTTCGAGGTCATGTTGTAGACAAGGCCGTACAAACGAGGGGTGTATTTCACCACCAGTTCATCAAACGCGCCGGCCTCGCCCGATTGGGTGCGCGCCACCAGCTTCTGGTCTTCGTCAGTTCGTGGCCGGTCCATCGCCTTGCGCTTTGGCTTATCATTCGCGCCGACGCCCGGCGATAACAAATCCGATAATCGGCGCGCTATGGAAGGTAGAGCCACTGTGTTACTCATCTTGTGTGCAATCTCCAGGCCGTCAATTGCGCCGATCGCGCATCGAAAGCAACCAGAGCAGGTTGCCCAGCGCAGCGATAAAAGCCGCTACATAAGTCAGGGCAGCGGCGTTCAAAACGGTGTTCACCCCGGCTGCCTCTGCTCCCGGTTGGATGATTCCCATTTGCTGTAAAATAATTTTCGCGCGGCGCGAAGCATCAAACTCCACCGGCAAGGTGATGAGCTGAAATACGAGAAGAATGGCATAACAATAAATGCCGAGGGTGATGAGGCCGGTGATATGAAAAAATAAACCGCCGATGATGACAAACGGCAGGATACGCGAGGCAAACATGGTTACCGGGACGATGGTCATTCGCATCTTGAGCGGAGCATAAGCCTTGGCGTGTTGGATGGC
>JBEEGU010000076.1:0-4455 GCA_041167025.1 Verrucomicrobiota bacterium | reverse complement strand
AGTCGCTAATTGAGATCAGCACGTTATTTATAAGCAATTGATTGATAACTTGTTATAGATCGTGACGGTCACGGAATAGTCCGTGCTAAATGGGTTGCGGAGGATTTTACTTACATGGCTAAAGTTTTAGGTATCGATCTGGGCACAACCAACTCTTGCATGGCCGTCATGGAAGGTGGGGACCCAGTGGTTTTGGAAAATAGCGAAGGCGCACGAACAACGCCTTCAGTCGTCGCATTTACGAAAAGCGGCGAGCGGATCGTGGGACAGGCGGCTAAGCGCCAGGCTGTAACCAATCCACAGAATACGATCTTTTCGATCAAGCGTTTCATGGGCCGCAAATTCGATGAGATTCATGAAGAGCAGAAGCGCGTGCCTTACAAGATCGTGAAGGCGGCGAACGGCGACGCGCATGTCCAGGTGGACATCAACGGCCAGCTCAAGACTTATTCGCCCCCGGAAATTTCCGCGATGATTCTTTCAAAGCTACGCAGCGATGCGGAAGCGAAGCTCGGGGAAAAAATCACCCAGGCGGTGATTACTGTTCCCGCGTATTTCAATGATTCACAGCGCAACGCCACGAAAGACGCCGGCAAAATTGCCGGAATGGAAGTGTTGCGGATCATCAACGAGCCGACAGCAGCGTCGCTCGCTTACGGTTTGGACAAGAAAAAGGACGAAAAGATTGCCGTCTACGATTTGGGTGGCGGCACGTTCGATATTTCGGTTCTCGAAATCGGCGATGGCGTTTTCGAAGTGAAAGCCACCAATGGTGATACGCACCTCGGCGGCGACGACTGGGACGCGCGAATCATGGATTGGATCGTCGACGAATTTAAAAAAGATAGCGGCATCGATTTAACGAAGCAGCCCGACGCGATTCAGCGAATCAAGGAAGAAGCCGAAAAAGCCAAAATCGCACTCTCATCGACCCAGGAATATGAAATCAATCTGCCCTTTATCACGGCGGATGCGAGCGGGCCGAAACACATTCAAAAGAAACTTACCCGCGCAAAACTGGAACAGCTCTGCGACGATTTGTTTCAACGAACGATACCGCCGGTCAAAGCGTGTCTGAAAGATGCGAGCCTGACCGAGCGCGACATCAACGAGCTCGTGCTGGTTGGCGGCATGACGCGTATGCCCAAGGTAGTGGAGATTGCACGCAATCTAATCGGGAAAGAACCGCACAAGGGGGTCAATCCGGATGAAGTGGTGGCGATCGGCGCAGGCATCCAAGGTGGCGTGCTCAAGGGCGACGTGAAAGACGTCCTCCTGCTTGATGTCACACCACTCACACTTGCGATTGAAACCGCAGGCGGCGTGGCCACACCGATGATCCCGCGTAACACCACGATTCCGACGCGGAAGTCGCAAATCTTTTCTACTTACAGCGATAACCAACCGGGCGTGGAGATTAAAGTGTTACAAGGCGAACGCCCGCTTTCGCGTGACAACAAGAATCTTGGCACCTTCCATCTCGATGGAATTCCGCCGGCGCCGCGAGGTGTACCGCAGATCGAAGTGACTTTCGATACCGACGCGAACGGCATTTTGCACGTCTCGGCCAAGGATCTCGGCACTGGCAAGGAACAGAAAATTTCGATCACCGGAAGCTCGGGCCTTTCGAAAGAGGAAATCGAGAAGATGCAGCGTGACGCGGAAGCGCACGCCGAAGAAGACAAGAAGGCGAAGGAAGCAATCGAGATCAAGAATAACGCCGACATGCTGGCGTATCAGGCCGAGAAACAGTTGAAGGAACTCGGCGACAAGGTTTCGGGCGACAAAAAGAAGCAGCTCGAAGACGCGATCGCGGCGGTGCGCGAAGCAATTAGCAAAGAAGATACCGACGCGATGAAGCGAACGTATGATGACCTGCAGAGTAAATTCCAGGAAATCAGCGCCGATCTTTACAAAGAGGCGTCAGCGGGGCAGGGCGCGCAAGCCGGCAGCGGTCAACGACCGGGACCTGAGGCAGGTGGCCGGCCGCAGCCCGACCAAGGGGCAGGCGCCCGTGGCGGTGATGGCGACGTCGTCGACGCTGAATTCGAAGTCGTTGACGAAGACAAGAAGAAGTAACGAAACAATTTGCCGATGAGTGTCGTAGGATTGACAGTCGTCGGCTCAACCCCAAACACTGAAGGAGCGAAATAACATGGCAGTTAACGTAAGACCACTCGGAGATCGGGTGCTGGTGCAGCCGATTGAAGAGCAAGAAGTCAAAAAAGGCGGGATCATTATTCCCGATACCGCAAAAGAAAAACCGCAAGAAGGCAAAGTTGTTGCCCTCGGCACGGGCAAAGTCGACGAAAACGGAAAAAAAATCGATTTCACCGTGAAGAAGGGTGACAAGGTCCTGATCTCAAAATACGGCGGCACCGATCTGGTGATCGATGGCGACAAATATTTGATCATGCGCGAGGACGATATCCTCGGCATTATCGGTTGAACACCTCACCCAATCTCTTAAGAAACTTAAATTATGGCAGCGAAACAATTACAATTTGATGAAGGCGCGCGGCACGCACTGCTGCGCGGTATCGAGAAACTGGCGAGGGCCGTTAAAGCCACTCTGGGGCCGAGCGGCCGCAACGTCATTCTCGACAAGAAATTCGGCAGCCCGACGATTACCAAGGACGGCGTGACTGTAGCGAAAGAAATCGAGCTGGAAGATCCATATGAAAATATGGGCGCACAGCTGGTTCGCGAGGTTGCTTCGAAAACGTCGGACATTGCCGGCGACGGCACAACCACAGCGACGGTGCTGGCGGAGTCCATCTATAAAGAGGGGCTGCGCAATGTCACCGCCGGGGCCAATCCGACCTCTTTGCAGCGTGGCATTATGAAAGCGGTTGAGGCGATCGTCGAAGAGCTGAAGAAAATCTCGAAGAAAGTCAGTGACCGCACCGAAATCGCGCAAGTCGCAACCGTTTCGGCCAACTGGGACAAGACCATTGGCGAAATCATTGCCGACGCGATGGATAAAGTAGGCAAAGATGGCACAATCACGGTGGAGGAAGCGAAATCGATTGAGACAACCCTCGAAGTCGTTGAGGGAATGCAGTTCGATAAAGGCTATCTCTCGCCTTACTTCGTCACCAACGCGGAAGCGATGGAAGCGATTCTCGACAACGCTTACATCCTCATTCACGAGAAAAAAATCTCGAGCTTGAAAGACATGCTTCCGCTACTCGAAAAAGTGGCCAAGGCAGGTCGCCCGCTCTTGATCATCGCAGAAGATGTGGAAGGCGAAGCGCTCGCGACTCTGGTCGTGAACAAATTACGCGGCACCTTGCAGGTTGCTGCAGTCAAAGCGCCAGGGTTCGGCGATCGTCGCAAGGCGATGCTGGAAGATCTGGCAGTGCTAACCGGCGGGCAGTGCATCACCGAAGACCTCGGTATTAAACTCGAGAACGTAAAGCTCGAGGATTTAGGGCGTGCAAAACGCGTCACGATTGACAAGGAAAGCACCACGATCGTGGAAGGCGAGGGCAAACAGGGCGATATCAAAGCGCGGGTTGCTCAGATTCGCCGCCAAATCGAAGAGACGACAAGCGACTACGACCGCGAGAAATTGCAGGAACGCCTCGCGAAGCTCGCGGGTGGTGTTGCAGTTATTAACGTCGGCGCTGCGACTGAGACGGAGATGAAGGAAAAGAAAGCGCGCGTCGAGGACGCATTGCATGCGACTCGTGCGGCGGTTGAGGAAGGCATCGTCCCCGGGGGCGGCGTCGCATTCATCCGGGCGCAGAAAGCGCTTGATAACATCAAAGGCTTGGAAGGTGACGAACAGGTCGGCGTGCAAATCGTACGTCGCGCGATCGAAGAGCCTCTCCGCACTCTCGCCGATAACGCGGGCCAGGAAGGCGCGCTCATCGTGCAGGAAGTCAAGAAGCGCAAAGGCAACGAAGGCTACAACGTGGTCACCGGCGAATATGTCGACCTCGTTAAGGCTGGCGTGGTCGATCCGACCAAGGTGACCCGCAGCGCGTTGCAAAACGCCGCTTCGATTTCCGGCCTCTTGCTCACGACCGAAGCCCTGGTGACGGAGCTCCCTGAAAAGGAAAAGTCTCCTCCAATGCCAGGCGGCGGCGGTATGGGCGGCATGGGCGGAATGGACTATTGATCCGAAACCCCGAAGAATTTCGGGGCTAAGCAGAGCCACCAACAATTAATTCCAGCAGCCGGGCCAGAAATGGCCCGGCTGTTTGTTTTTAAGGTAATAGTCTGTTTCAAATATTTCGGAAAAAGCGCACCCATTAAGAGCGCATGTTTCCGTCTGGGTAGTAAGGATCACAGATCTCTGACATAGTGACAGGGATGCATCGACCGGACGTACCGATCTTGGGCGCGCTGACGGCGGGGAAAACACAGCGGCATCTTGTTAGGTTCCCGGGCGCGCTGCTCGCGGATGAACCCTCGGATAGCCGCAGGCTGATGCGCAATCCTGCGGAG
>JBEEGU010000075.1:0-4559 GCA_041167025.1 Verrucomicrobiota bacterium | reverse complement strand
GATACCGTCACCTTGATTCACAATGAAACCTCGACCGGCATCATGAATCCGCTCGAAGAGATCTGCTCCGTCCTGGCAAAATACCCGGAGATCACACTCATCGTGGACACCGTCTCATCCTTCTCCGCCGTGAAGATCGAGATGGACGCTCTCGGGATTGACGTTCTGTTGACCGGTGCGCAGAAAGCCCTCGCTTTGCCACCTGGCTTTTCGCTGTTTGCCGTTTCTGAAAAAGCTTTCGCTCGTAGCGAAACAACGTCCGACCGCGGCTACTATTTTGATTTCCTCGAATTCAAGAAGCAGCAAGCCGATTGGATGACGCCGACTACGCCAAGTATCGGGCACATCCACGCCCTGCAATCGAAGCTCGATGAAATCTTTGAAGAAGGGCTCGATGCTCGATACGCGCGTCACGCCCGCACCAACGCGCTGGTGCACGAATGGGTCCGTCGGGCGGATTTTGATTTTTTCGCGGAAGACGGTTACCGGTCAAAAACTCTCACCTGCGTCAAAAATACTCGCGGTATCGATGTGGGAAAAATGGTCCGCGACCTGCGCGAAAAGCATCATCTCGTGATCGATGGCGGCTACGGCAAACTCAAAGGTCAAACTTTCCGGCTCTCGAACATGGGCGACGAAACCGACGAAACGATTTCGCATCTCCTCGTCTGTCTCGACGATGTGCTGTAGTGCAGGTTCTGCCTGGAGGCGGTCTCTGACCGTCCCGAACTCGTCCAGTCTCTTTGGCTGCGGGTTTGACTTTCTGAACAAATGCGACGGACAGAACGCCGCTCCAAAAAGGGATTCATTTGATGACTTCGTGGGAGTTCCTAGCAGACCCCTTAGTGACCTCCGGTTTGGAGAAGACGCTTAAAATTCGTTTCCTTTCCATTGAAAACATTGAGGTCAACAAATGTCGAAATGCCCGGCACCGTCCCGCGCGCACTGTATTGCCAAAGCATCCACGGCTCACGCGGTCTGGAGATGACTTCGCGAATCCATAAACGCTCTAGCGGCATTTCCGCAAGATACTGCTTCAAAAAATCGGCCGTCGTATAAACCACGGGGGGTTTCCCGTAATGCGCTGCGACCGCGTCCCAAAATGCGGCGAGTTCGCGTTGAAATTCCTCGGACGACGGTCGGAGGTTTCGGTTGTAGCCAGAAAACTCGAGATCGATAGCTGGTGGTAGTGCATTCGGTTCCGCCGGGACTGTCGCTATGAAATTCACCGCTTGAAGTCGACCCGATGTTCCTAAAATAAAAAAATGATAAGCTCCCCGAAGGATTCCGCGCGCGCCGGCTCCGGTCCAATTTTCAGAGAACCTGTCGTCCTTAAAATTGGCTCCTTCTGTCGCTTTGACGTAGACGAAATGGATCTCAGATGGCTGAACCAAAGCCCATTGAATTTCGCGTTGGTGATGAGAGATGTCGATTCCCCTGATTGAGTAGGTGACGCGCGATGGTTGGTTCGGAATCCAGATGCCCAACAGGCATAATGCGACAAGGGTGATCGCGAGGCCGATGAAAAGCGCCATGGTAACAGGGAACCGGCGGATCATTCGACGAAAACAGTCGTAGTATTGCGGAAGACGTTGCAACCTAAAAAAGAGAAGGACGCTTTCGTTTCCGAAAGCGCCCTTCATAGTTGATGGCGGTAAGCCGAATTCTGTCGGCCTGATTGCTCAGGCCGTGACGATCATTTATCTCAGCTCACTTGCGTGAACCGCCCGCTGCGCTTGCGCGCAGCGTGATGCGACTAACCCGAGGATCAACCCCGAATTACTCCGGGATGTACGGACCGGCTGCCCTTCCTCTGTTTTGCCTTGCACCGCATGGGGTTTTTCCTGCCTCGCAAATTACTTCGCGAGCGGTGAGCTCTTACCTCGCCTTTTCACCCTTACCGTGCCTTCGTTGCCAAAGAACCGGCGGTGTCTTTTCTGCGACACTTTCCGTCGCCGCAATTTTACAACTGCGACGCCCGCGCATTCTACGCGGCATGGTGCCGTATGGTGTTCGGACTTTCCTCAAGCGAATCTTACGATTCGCCAGCGATCATCTGCCATCGCGGGCAGTGTAGCACGATTTCGGTGCCGGGAAAGCTATGCCACCGGTAGCGCACAACAACCCGCTGTCATCCTGATCCGGCAGCAGCCGGAGAAGGACCCCACAAAGACTCTCGGGTAACGCAAGTAACCAAGGGTAATCCACGGAGCTTTTGCGAGGTCTTTCGCTTGCGCTCCGGATGACAGAGTGGGCGCCGGGTGTACAACTCCACGCCTGTTCTATCCGGCTACGTGATTGGCGCAAAACGGTGAACCTGCTCACTCGCTTTGATCTCGAGATGCACAAAGCGCCTGCATTGGCGTCCAGCGTCGTCAAAAAACTCGCGCCGGGATTGAAAGCCTAATTTCCTTTATCAACGGTGCCGGTGAGGCAATCCCACCATTGAACCAGGAAAAATTTCTTCTCCACTGGAAAAAATGTCGCCGAAGTGGTGATGATCGGCCGTAGCGCAGTCATCATTTGCAGACAAACCAGGATAAAAATTGCACTCCAAACCTTGAGATGACTGGTGGAATGGCCGCCGAGAAAGCGGCTCATGGCTTCAATCAAGCGGAGGCCAAATCGAATACCGATTGCCCAAAAGACAAGGTGCAGCGTTCCCATGAAGAGAACAGAATCGGTTGATTGCGAAAAAATCCACGCCACCGGGGCAAAGCCGACGAGCAAAATTGCGCAGAGGCATACCGCCGCGAACAAAGATCCAGATATTCCGCGAATTTCGGCGTCAATGCCGTCGAGCGCTGTAAAAATGTAGAGACTTGGCAGGCAGATAAGCATCGAAAGAAAAGCTGCCAGGCCGAGTTTTGCCGGTGCAATCATTATCTGTTCTCGACCAGCTTGAGCGCCGACGACGACGCCGTACAGAGACACGCCGAGGATGCCAAGAACGAAAAGCCACGCCAGAAGAGCGGCTTTGCGCGCGTGAAAGAGATCATAAATGATTTGTCCGGGACGTTTCAACAGCGTCTCCAACAGCAGTGCCGGAGTGAGATCACCGGTCATTGGTTCGAAGACAAGTTGCCGTCGGCTGGAAAGGACCGGCGGCGGTTTGGGTGGGTTTGGTGGTATGTTCATATCGTGTTGTCGTTTTGGTTTTTGGTTAGAAGAAAACCCGGATCAGCGCATGCCCGACCGCTTCATAAAAATTGCCGCGTAATGGATCGTGTCGGAAAAACTGTACTGCCAGACGTGGCGATCCGAAGAACGGCCGCAAGACCCAGGCGAGCTGGCTTCCGAGCAATAAATTTCCGGCGAGCCAGCTGAGTAGAATTCGGCGCGCCTGTCCGTAGCCGCCGCTGGAGCGCGTAAGTAATCGCAATAGATGTCGGTTTGCCAGAATGCCGGCATAGGCAATCAGAAAAACGTGTGTCAGCAGCACGACGCTGTGTCCGGTAACATTGCGATCGGAGCCGAGTGGCGGTGCATTGAGAACCACTAACAATGTGACCGGGCTGAGGCCGCCGAGGATTACCGCGGCAATGGCAAAACTCATCAGGACAGCCAAGAAGGTCTGCCGGAATGACAAACCGGACCCGAGCACCTGGGCCAGCATGCCATTGAGTAACCCATTCCCGGCAGCGGTAAGAAAGATCAGCAACGGAAATTTGAGCGCGGTGTAGAGCGACTGCACTGGCGCGCGCCATATTCCGACCGTGAAACCATACAGGCCACAGCCCACGCAGATGATCAGGCAATAATCGATCATCGCGCGGCGATCAGATCGTAAAAGCTCCGCGAACATTTGCTCCGGATCGCCTCGCAGCAAAATCTTGAGCCGCGCAAACCAATGGATTGAATTCATACTGCAGCTTGCGGTTGCGAGCAGTCGCCTGCCGCCGATGAAACTTTCTGAAGGCGCTCGAGCACGGCGTCCACCGTTTGCGGCAGGGTCGATGTGCCCGCGGTTAGCCCCAGCGCGGCCACGCCGGTAAAATCAATCGCGTCGATGTCGGCCGGACGTTCGACGTGGAACGCGCGGCGGCCCGCGGCGCGGCAGGTTTCGACGAGCTGTCGGGTGTTGTTGCTTTCGTGGCCGCCGACAACGACGACCGCGTCAACTTGTGCGAGCAAACGTTGTAAAGCGCTCTGGCGATCCTTGGTCGGCTTGCAAACAGTATCGACGAACAAGACGTCCGCGGCAGGATGAAAACTGCGGATCGCTTCCACCAGTTGTCTGACATGCTCGATCGGTTGCGTGGTTTGCGAAATGATCCCATAACGATTCCGAGCCGGGAGGCTCGGGATCTGTTCGATGGCATTCAGGACAAACGCGTCCGCGAAATCCTCCACCAGCCCGCGCACTTCGACGTGGCAGGCCTGACCGATCACCACTGGGAAATAGCCGGCCACCACGAGACGCCGCAATTGTTCGTGAGCGTGACGGACCAATGGGCATGTGCCGTCGGCGATGTCGAAACCGGCCTCGCGCCATTTTCGCCGTTGCCGATCGGATGTGCCGTGGGCGGTGATCATGACGCGCTGGGAATCAGCCGTGG
>JBEEGU010000074.1:0-3258 GCA_041167025.1 Verrucomicrobiota bacterium | reverse complement strand
GCGTTTCCGCATGGCTTTACTTTTTTACTACAGATGAACACGGATGAGCACAGATTAGGTAGGGATGGCTCTCCGCAGCCGTCCCATAAATGCTTTGTCATGTCGACCGCAGTGGAGACATCTCTCACTGCCAGTATTTGATTTATGATCGCTCCAATAGATTCGCAACAGAATGGAGAGACGACCTCGGCATCGCCCGATTCTTCTGTAGGGGAAGCTGCCAGCTTCCCATCTAATAATAATCAGGACGCTAACAGCGTCCCCGACAGTCTCCCCAATTCACACAAGGTATACGTGAATGGCGAGCAGCATTCCGATCTCCGCGTCCCGTTCCGCGAGATCTCGCTCGCGCCGACGAAAACGATGAGCGGCGAGATCGAAGAGAACGAACCGGTCCGCGTTTACGACACCAGTGGCCCGTGGGGCGACGCAAGCGTGACGGTTGACCCAGTTCAAGGGCTCCCGCCCTTGCGGCGCGATTGGATTCGCGGGCGAGGGGACGTCGAAGAGGTCGAAGGCCGAAAGATAACGGCGATTGATGACGGGTACCTGTCCGAGGCACATGCTTCGCATGCGAACGGAAAACGCTCAACGCTCAACGTCCAACGTCCAACGTCCAACGCAGAAGGGAATAATGGCCCCGGTCTCTCAACTCCAAACTTCAATCTCCAATCTTCCATCTTCGCTGGGCGACGACCTTTGCGCGCAAAGCCCGGCAAGTGCGTGACGCAACTTTGGTACGCGCGGCAAGGCATCATCACGCCCGAGATGGAGTTCATAGCCGTCCGGGAAAATCTCGGACGCGCTCAGATGTCAGACGTCGGCGGTCAGAAGTCAGAGGAACCGGGGAACGCACGCGCCTCGCATGCTGCGTTCGGCGCTTTGCCGAACGGTGCTGAATCCAGCATCCAGAATCAAGAATCCAGTATCGCGCGCAACGCGCTCTCCCACCAGCACCCCGGCTCCGAACCCATCAAACATCGTCCGTCAAACATCAACCATCCCATCAGCCCGGAGTTCGTCCGTGACGAAGTCGCGCGGGGCCGAGCCATCATCCCGGCCAATATCAACCACCCGGAAGCGGAGCCGATGATCATCGGCCGCAATTTCCTGGTCAAAATCAACGCCAACATCGGCAATTCAGCTGTCGCGAGCTCAATCGAGGAAGAAGTAGAGAAAATGCGATGGGCGACCAAATGGGGCGCCGACACCGTGATGGACCTTTCGACGGGGAAAAACATCCACGCCACCCGCGAATGGATTATCAGGAACTCTCCCGTGCCGATCGGAACCGTTCCGATCTATCAAGCCTTGGAGAAGGTTGGGGGACGCGCCGAAGAACTGACCTGGGAGATCTATCGCGACACGTTAATCGAACAAGCTGAGCAAGGTGTCGACTATTTTACGGTGCACGCGGGAGTGCTTCTGCGTTATGTGCCGATGACTGCGCGTCGCGCCACCGGTATTGTTTCGCGCGGTGGAAGCATCATGGCGAAATGGATGTTGTCGCATCACCAGGAAAGTTTCCTTTACACCCATTGGGACGAGATCTGCGAGATCATGGCTGTCTACGACGTCAGCTTTTCCATCGGCGACGGCCTCAGGCCGGGCAGTATTGCTGACGCAAATGACGAAGCCCAGTTCGCGGAGCTGTTTACCCAAGGCGAGCTGACTCAGCGCGCGTGGAAACAGCATGTCCAAGTGATGAACGAAGGCCCCGGCCAAATTCCGATGCACATGATCAAGGAGAACATGGAAAAACAACTCGAGTGGTGCGGCGAAGCGCCGTTCTACACCCTCGGCCCGCTCACCACTGACATCGCGCCCGGGTACGATCACATCACCAGCGCGATCGGCGCGGCCATGATCGGCTGGTACGGCTGCGCCATGCTGTGTTACGTCACCCCGAAAGAACATCTCGGATTGCCGAACAAGAAGGATGTGAAGGACGGCGTGATCGCCTACAAAATCGCCGCGCACGCCGCCGATTTAGCCAAAGGTCATCCCGGCGCGCAGTACCGCGACAACGCCATTTCGAAAGCGCGTTTCGAATTTCGCTGGGAAGATCAATTCAATCTCTCGCTCGATCCCGAAACTGCTCGCGAGTTCCACGACGAGACTCTTCCTCAGGAAGGAGCGAAAACCGCGCATTTTTGCAGCATGTGCGGTCCTCACTTTTGTTCCATGAAAATCACTGAAGACGTCCGAAAGTACGCAGCGGAGCAGGGGATTGCCGAGGACGCGGCTATCAAAACCGGATTGGAACAGAAGGCAACCGAGTTCAACGAAGCTGGTGCCGAGCTCTACTCGAAGGCATAGCGACTCTTCTTTCCGGGGAACTCAGGCGCCTCGCCTGCACCGTTCGGCGCCCTCGCCGAATGCGATCCTCACTTCCGGGGAGCGCACGCGTCTCGCGTGTTGGTCGCGGTGTCTCGCCGCGACGGGCTTTGCGCCAGAATCACCCGAATGGACGCGAATCGGCATTGACCGGAGATTCAGGTTTCCTAACGACCCGGCGTTCAAGTAGAATATCCACACTTTCCAAGCGTGAGAACACCATGCCTTTCCGTAATGGCTTTATTGCTGATGCTGCCTTGTTCGGCATTTGCCGCCGATGGACGTCTGGAAGTGGAAATGTACCGGCGACAAGCGATGGCGCTTGCCGTGAAACGCAATTACGAAGAGGCTCTCCGAAGTTTCGATACGGCAGTCCACCGGTATCCAACAAATGCGGACGCGTATTACAATCGCGCCGTATTTTATTTCGACCGACACCAATACGAATTCGCTCTCGGGGATTTCGATATCGTCGTTAGGCTTGCGCCGACAGAGTTACAGGGGTCAATCGCGCGTGGCGCTGCTTACCTTAGAGTGGGCCGATATGAGGAGGCGATGGCGGACTTTAACAAGGTGCTGAATCTGTATCCGGAAGGGGCGGTCCGCGCCGGCGCCCTAAACAATAGGGCATGGATCGAAGCCGCTTGTCCGGACGCCCGGTTTCGTAACGGTCCGCAAGCCGTGATCGACGCGAAACAGGCGGTCGATTATGGACTTTGGCACAAGGCGAGTTGCCTTGGCACATTAGCCGCCGCCTATGCCGAGGTTGCCGACTTCGATTCCGCGATCAAGTATGTGCAACAAGCCATCGCCGCCCAAAAAGGATCTGATATTCTGGAAGGGGCTAACGAACAGCTCACGGCCTACCAACAACGTCGGCATTGGCGAATAAAAGCAGAAACCAAAAAAAGCGAATTGTCG
>JBEEGU010000073.1:0-4248 GCA_041167025.1 Verrucomicrobiota bacterium | reverse complement strand
GTCCTTAGCTTCATGAACCGTAGACGCTCATTCGCCTGACATTAATTGTTGGAATCGGTCTAACTCTATTTCCCTTGCGTGGAGTACTTCCGACGGTCGGAAGTATGGTTCGCGCCTTCTGGAACCTTAGGACGCCCGCACTTGCAGGCGCCGCGGGAACAACACACACCGTTGCCGGCGTGACGTGATCGTAGCTGCCGGAAGCGATCAGAGTGACGACGCATTCGTGCCCTGCTGGTTCGCATCCGGATGAATGCGTTCGTGAAGACTCGGCGAAACCGAAAGAGCGAGCGCAAAAACAAAACTGCCGATCAGCGCGAGATGGATTGTCCCCCGTCTCATTACGACGGGACGATGCGTTCGTCGTAACCTGTTGCAAGTCCTTAAACGGCTTGTATCCGTCCGCAACCTCTTTGTCGTCAACCGAGGCGGAGACCAACAGCCGCACGACAAGTTTCTAGGCAGGATCGCGACAAAAAGCAGATAGAGCGTAGCCGCACGAGTCATTTAGATGATGACTTGGGGCTGCCGAAAAGAAGCCTTTCCCGGGAAGGCCTGCGGTCGGGCACGGGCCGAGAAACCCTGGTTGACGAAACGACATAAGGTCTGAATGACGATGGAATAATACGCGTTCGATCCGGTCTGCACTCTTGAAGGAACAAAACTTATGACCTGCAAAAACATGACTGCGGTAACAATTGCGACGATTCTTTGCATTCTTTCCGGTTCAACCGCGCTGGCACAGCGACATGGCGGAGGCTTTGGCGGAGGCGGGGGATTCGGGAGCTCCGGATTGGGGTCCGGATTTCATGGCGGCGGATCTCGCGGAGTTTCCAATGGCCGCGGCTTTCACGGCGATCGGTTTCACCATCATCGCTTCGGCGACCGCTTTGTATTTTTTGGCGATTTCGGAGATCCGTACCTTTACGATTCGTTTTACGGATACTACCCGTACGGCGGCTATCCCTACGGTTACGGGTACAATTCTTATAATCCAGAGATCTATCCAAGTGCTGGCTACACCGAATCTTTAATGGAAGAATTACAGGTTCGCCTCGCCCTGGCCGGGTTTTATCACGGGACAATCGATGGCGTGAATGGCGTCGCAACACGACGGGCCATTCGGGAGTACGAACGTGTCCACGGATTGCCGGCGAACGGACAGATCACAGGCCGCCTGCTTACCACCATGGGTTTGGGGTAGCGATCGAGGATCATTTGCTTGAGCGCTGCAATTGTCGACATTTGGACCAATATTAGGGCTAGCCGCAGAACTTCCTGCGGTGCTGCGTTCATCGAGGGTCCGATTCGAGGAAATAACGAGTGAAGAACCGACCGCTCCCGCTCGCGGTTTACTACGAGCATCCTGAATGGTTCCGCCCGCTCTTCGCTGAGCTGGTTCGGCGCTCGATTGATTACGTCCCGATCGATGCGCGCTGTCACGGTTACGATCCGGCGGCGGTGGACCAAAAATACTCTTTGTTTCTTAATCGCATGAGCGCGTCGGCCTACCGGCGAGGCAATGCACAAAGCATTTTCTTCACCCGCGATTATCTGTCGTATCTCGAGCGTATTGGCACGCGCGTGATCAATGGGAGCAAGGCATTCTCGATCGAAATTTCGAAGGCGTCTCAGATTGCGCTTCTCCATTCCATGGGATTGGCCGCGCCGCGTTCACGAATCGTTAACTGCGAGAAGCAAGCAACAGCGGCTGCTCAGGAATTTGGATTTCCCATCCTCTTCAAACCAAACACCGGCGGACGAGGCGCGGGGATCAGACGTTTTGATTCCGCATCGACATTGGAGGAGGTGGTGGCCGCGGGCGAAATCGATTTCGGCATCGATGGGACGGCGCTGGTGCAGGAGTTTCTTCCTATCCGCGGTGGGCACATTACGCGGGTTGAAACGCTGGGTGGGGAATTTCTCTATGCGATCAAGGTCTCCACTTCGGGAGACAACTTTAATCTCTGTCCGGCGGAGCTATGCATGACGGAGGCGGCGGCGAGCCGAATGAAGGTAGCGGACGCTCCGCAGGCTGGATTGAAAGTCGAACGCGTCACGCCTCCGACAGAGGTCATCGATGCGATCGAGGAAATTGTCCGAGCCGCGGAGATCGATGTCGGCAGCGTGGAATACCTCATCGACGATCGCGACGGCCGCCCGGTTTTTTACGACATCAATGCGCTTTCCAATTTTGTTGCGAACGCACCTGAGGTTATCGGGTTCGACCCGCACACTCGCTTGGTCGACTACCTCGAGCACGAAAAGGAGGGAACTTAATGCGCTTTGGATATTGGCTCCCCGTCTTCGGCGGCTGGCTCCGGAATGTAGAAGACGAACAAATGGAAGCAACGTGGGAATACGTCAGCCGCCTGGCCCGACGAAGCGAAGAGATCGGATTCGATCTCACGCTGATCGCTGAACTCAATCTCAACGACATCAAAGGCCCGGAAGCGCCCGCGCTCGATGCGTGGTCGACGGCCGCGGCGCTGGCGGCGGTGACAAAACGTTTGGAACTCATGGTGGCTGTCCGTCCGACTTTCCACGCGCCCGCGCTGCTGGCGAAGCAGGCGGCGAACATCGATCGTATCGCAGGCCCGGGGCGTCTCTCGCTTAATGTCGTCTCATCCTGGTGGGCGGATGAAGCGAAGAAATACGGCGTTCGTTTCGAGCAGCATGACGATCGTTATGCGCGCACCGCCGAATGGCTCGAAGTCGTCGACGGAATGTGGACGCGCGATCACTTTTCCTTCCGCGGAAAGCATTACCAGGTGGAGGACTCCGTTCTACAGCCAAAGCCGGTATCACAACCACGACCGGTCATCTACGCCGGCGGGGAATCGGAAGCGGCGAAGGAATTGATCAGCGAGCGCTGCGACGCCTACGTCATGCACGGAGATTCTCCGCAACGTGTCGGCGCCAAAATTGCCGACATGTCTGGGCGGCGAGAAAGAAAAGGCCTCGGTCGGATGACCTTTGGAGTCGCGGCCTATTCGATTGTTCGTGACACCGAAAAAGAAGCGCAGAAGGAGCTGGCCCGCATTACCGACGTGAAACAGTCGGCCGCAGGTTACGATAACTACCAGCAGTGGCTGGCCGGGACAAACCTGGAGCAACACGTTTCGCTGGAGGATTATTCGGTGAGCAATCGAGGGTTGCGCTCCGGCTTGGTCGGGACACCCGAACAA
This sequence comes from Verrucomicrobiota bacterium, assembly GCA_041167025.1. Classification (GTDB taxonomy): domain Bacteria; phylum Verrucomicrobiota; class Verrucomicrobiia; order Chthoniobacterales; family UBA10450; genus DATFCK01. The sequence goes on along the minus strand of JBEEGU010000073.1, from coordinate 1,060 downwards.
GTTGCCGGGCGCGTGGCCGAATTTGAGGCGGCTGGCGTCGACCTCCTGTTACTGCAATGCAGCCCGCAGTTGGAAGAAATGGAACGGTTTGCCGAAAACATCATCGGCAAGGTCGCTCACAAGAATTCTTAGCGCAATTGCCGCCTGGGCGCGCGATACTGACGTCCGCTTCGGTCGATTACTTGCCGGCCAGGGCTAAAGTTTCGATTCGCAGCAGGAGGTCGCGTGAGTTTTCTTGCTCAGCTTACACACGAACTTGCCATCCTTGACTGTACAACGGCACGCTGAAGTGGCTTCTCCCCCCTTGTCTTCGCGAGTCTGCGGTGAAGGATCAATTAAACAATATCGGACCAGCGGATCGTCAGCCGGTACGCGAGGGTCAGGTCTTGAGTCCATTCCGAAGAAAAAGTTCTGTCGAGCCGGGTTCGCCATTGTTCGTTTCTGATTGGCGTCCTGTCGAGTCGCGGGGGGAAACATTCCGCGACATCGACGGCGGGCGTCTCATTCCGGGGGAATCAGCTCGCGGTTCGAGATCTTGAACGGCGCAAACGTCCTTCGGAAAGAGGAGATCGAGCGTCCAATCGAATGCAACGCGCACCTTCTTATCCAGACCGGGGAGTTTGCTGAGATAAACCGTTCGCCACATCCACCAGGCGAAGAAACCAGAGAAATTGAAGCCAAAAATGCGCGCCACACCTGTCCGATGTCCGAGCGAGGCCAGCAGCCCGATGGTTCTAAATGAAAACGACCGAAGCGAGCGGCCAGAAATCGTGGCGGCGATGTTCTGCGCCACCAGTTTTCCTTCGCGGATAGCGTGCTGGGCGGTTGGCGGATGGGCCTGACCCGGATTCTTGAGATCGGGAACGAAAGCGCAGTCGCCAACAGCCCAGACATCGCGCCAGCCTCGGACCTGTAGGAACGAGTTGACGCTGATTCGGCCATGTTCCTTGGCGCACGGGATCGAAGAGACAATCGGAGAGGGCACCGTTCCGGCAGTCCAGACGAGGGTGCGACAGGCCACCGCGTCGTGATGGGCTAACGAGACGGCATCTTCGGTCAC
>JBEEGU010000072.1:0-4337 GCA_041167025.1 Verrucomicrobiota bacterium | reverse complement strand
AAATGATGGCGTTTTCACCCGCGTTGCCCCCTGCGTGCCCACGTGATTCGGTGATGCCGCCGTGAAACAATAATCGGCCGGTGGAATCAAAGAGTAACGTTTGTCCCGATGTTTCCGCACCGAATCGCCGCGCCTCCACCCCATTCAGATCAGCAACAAGGGTGACGCCCGGGATTTGCGCGGCACTGCGCGTTAGATCGGTATTATCCCAATCCCCTGGTGAATCGTCCGGGTGCAAGAAAAGCACGTAAGCCTTGATCTTCCCCTGCACATGCGCAATCACCTGCGCCAATTCACCAATGCTCGCTCGCGTGCACGGGCAATGCGGATGCGCCAGCATCACGAGGGTGTCGCCATTTGGCGAGAGCTGAATCTTCGAACGGGAAGGCCACGTGGAAGGAACCTTTCCGACCGCCCCTGGAGCACTTTCATAACTTAACAGACTGCGGGCGCTGAACGACAAAGCCACGATCCACGCCAATGCGAATGTCGACGTTGCAAAAAAACGTTGCCGTGTGGTGTACAAAGGGAGGGAAAACGCCCCGGTATTTAGCAAGCGCCATTCCATTTGCGCCGGCTCGTCGGAGGCTATTTCGGGTTTTGGGCACGCTCGCAGGTGGTGCAATGTGGGATTGAAAGCGGAACGCCGCGGCAGCTGATCCGGCCGGCCTTAACCATTGCCAACTGGACGCAGAACCGCCCAGTTTCTGACGGTTATAACCAGTGACACCGTGGCATGTGCGGTGCTATAATTTCTGGAATGCGCCACCCGAAGCGTCCCCAAGGCCTTTTCGCCCTCGTAGAAATGACGATGGCCGTGGCGATCATTGCCCTTCTTCGAACAATTAGTCGTTGATGCCAATCTTGGCCCCGGCCTTTTCGCCGACCATTTTGGGCGATAGCAAGCCGCCCGGTTTCGATCAATATTGCCGTTCCAAGAGATAACCAGCGAGCCCGTGAAGCGCTTCGGCTTTTGGACCGAATGGCGCCAGCGCATTCCTTGCTTGGACGGTAAGGCGTCTGGCTTCGCCCCGTGATTTCTCGAGGCCAATGACAGCGGGGTATGTCGCTTTTCGCGCCGCGATATCTTTGCCGGCACTCTTGCCGAGTTGTTCGGTCGTCTGAGTCACATCAAGAATATCGTCGATAATTTGGAAAGCCAGGCCAAGGGCGCGTCCGAACCTTGTCACGGCCGCGAGTTGGTTATCTGTTGCATTGGCGCTCATGGCGCCGAGGCGAACGGACGTTGCCAGGATTGCAGCCGTTTTGTTTTCGTGGATGTAGCGCAGTTGAAGGCGGTCCACTTTTTTTCCTTCGGCTTCGAGATCTGCAACTTGACCGGCGATCAGCTTCCGGCTACCTGCGGCGACCGCGATCTCGCGCAGTAACGCGGACATATCATAACGCCTGGTGGGTTTTGACCTAGAAACGATCTCAAACGCGATCGTGAGCAGCGCGTCGCCGGCGAGCACCGCGATCCCTTCTCCAAAAACCTTGTGACAGGTGGGACGGCCTCTGCGGAAATCATCGTTGTCCATGCTCGGCAGATCGTCATGCACCAACGAGTAGGTATGGATGCACTCCAGCGCGCAAGCGAGGGGAAGCGCATTCTCGATTTTGCCTCCGGCCGCTTCTGCCGCAGCCAGGCAAAGAATTGGACGCAAACGCTTGCCGCCGGCGAATAAACTGTAGCGCATCGCTCTGTGGATAGTCGCCGGCTTTGCCTTTTCGCTGGGCAAATAATGTTCGAGCGCTTGATCGATCTTCTTTTGCCGCGACTTGAGATACGGTTTCAATTCCATTCGATAGGCGATGGTGGAGGGCTGAGTTGCGTCGCAATCATCGAACATCTCTGGACGAGAATCCAGCGTCGGACGAATCACCTTTGTCGATCGGAAGCCCGTTTTCCAGCGTTCATGTCTTCTTCGGAATCGTGCAGCATGGATGATTTCAGGCATCGCGTCTGCTTCATCATCAGGGCATGGGAATGCATAACTACAGCAAGGAACAGCGCGAAGCCGTCCGCCAACTCCTCCATACCGTGCTCATGCGCGATATGGGAAGTTTCAATCCCGAGCGATTCAAGGAATGGATCAAGGAAATCGATGCACGATTCCGTAAAGTCTCACTCAATCTTGGCTTCAATCTCCGTAACCGTACAGTGCAATTCACAATCAAGGAACTTCGGACCGGCCGAACTGCTTTTCGGTTTGCTTCCTCAACGCGCGTGCGTTTCGACGACAAAGATGTTGTGATGTCGGCGGAGGACCTGGTCCAAGCCGCCAGTAAAGCTTAAGCAGTCTCTTCTGTAGACGCTCCGCTCTGCGGAGCGCAACGCGGGCTCTCTCTAGTCCGCGAGTATCGTCTGCCCCGCGACTCCAGTAACGACGCCTCCGCAGGCCCATAGCGACCTTTCATCGTCGAGCGCCCAAAAATGTCCTAATTTTTTGCGCTTTCGGACGTTATCCTTCCTGAAAGGTATGGATGAACCGGCAGAAGAACGAGGAGAGGCGGAGCAGATGCAGGCACTGCTGCGCAGATTCGAGATCCCGCTGCTTCAATTCGCGACGCGAATTACCGGAGATCGCGAGCGTGCCCGGGACGTCGTCCAGGAAACTTTTGTGAAATATCAACGTAACGGCGCGTCCGCCAGTCATGCCCAGCCCGCTACGTGGCTATTCACAGTCTGCCGCAACGGCGCGCTCAACGTCTGCCGGAAAGAAAAAAGGATGATGTTTCTCGACGAACAGACAATGGAGTCGTGGGAAAGCGGACAACCTTTGCCGCGCGAACAACTCGAGCAGAAAGAGGCGGCTGGTTTTCTTTTAAAAATCGTTGCCACCCTCCCGCCGCGACAACAAGAAGTGATTCAACTGAAATTTCAAAATGATCTGAGTTACCAACAAATCGCCGAGATTACGAAAACGACGGCGAACAATGTCGGAGTCCTGATACACACCGCGCTGAAAACGTTGCGCCAGCGTTATACGCAGGCCTCGAAAGAATTTATTGCGTTTACCCCCCGAACCACCTGACCCAAATGAATGTAGATGACCCGAAATTAACCGCTTACGCCCTGGATGAGCTTTCGCACGATGAGCGAGCGAAAGTCGAAACAGCGCTTGCTGGATCGCCCGAAGCGCAACGCTTCGTTGCCGAGATTCGGGAGCTGGCAAACAGCCTAAAGAAGGAGTATTCCACTGCGATAGAAGAGGAGAAGTTGATCCCGGCTAACTTGATCGATATCCGAGACGATCCCTGGTTCTGGTCTATTGCCCGTCCGCTTTCGATCGCCGCTATCGTTGCTCTCTTTGCCGTGATTGGGGCGATCGTTGTCGGAAAGCATAACCTCGGTAGGCCAGGAGCGGCGGATCGATTCGCCATCCTGCGCAAAGATTCCCCCCAGACTAGCTCACTGTCGGCGCCGCCGATCGAGTCAACTCCATTTGCCGATGTTGAGGGCGAGATCAGTCCGCCCGCCTTGGCCCTAACAACGCCGGGTCAGTCCGAGGTTCAACGATCCATCGTGACCGGCTCCAATATCGCGACGGCGCAGGAAACAGGGCCGAGCTCCGGTAAGATCGAAAGCAGTTATGGGGGCGGGAGGCGTCTCGAACGTGGCCGGCAGTTAGCCGCCAAAAGCAAGACGGCAAGTTTCGCTCCGGAAGGCCCAGCTCCACTCCCATCATTTGGCGTTCACGCCGACGCCCTTAACGGCATTCGGCAGCCTAGCGGCGATTTCAACACTGCGGCTTACGATCAAATTGTTGAAAACGCGTTCCTGGACGCTGCGAGCAATCCGCTATCCACTTTCTCCATCGATGTCGACACCGCGTCGTATTCGAATATCCGGCGTTTCATCAATGACGGCTCGCTCCCGCCCAAAGATTCCGTGCGGATCGAAGAAATGATTAACTATTTTACTTACAATTATCCCCAGCCGGAAGGCGACAAACCGTTCTCGGTGAACGTCGATGTCACGGGGTGCCCGTGGGAATCCGCGCATCGCCTTGTTCGGATCGGATTGAAAGGACGTGAAGTGGCGACCGATAAGCGGGGTCCGAGTAACCTGGTCTTCTTGCTCGACGTATCCGGGTCGATGACACCACCGGAAAGACTGCCGTTGGTTAAGCAAGCCATGCGGTTGTTGGTGGAAAAACTCACGGAAAATGACCGGGTCGCGATTGTGGTTTACGCCGGCAATTCGGGCCTGGCGCTGCCTTCCACTAATGGCGATCACAAGGAACAAATTTTTTCCGCAATCGAAAGTCTGGCGCCAGGTGGCTCAACCAATGGCGCGGAAGGAATCCAGCTCGCCTATAAAGTTGCCGCCGATC
>JBEEGU010000071.1:0-3352 GCA_041167025.1 Verrucomicrobiota bacterium | reverse complement strand
GACATGTAACTGCTCATCCCGCCGGCCGCGCAAAGAAAACCGACGACCTTATCTTCCCACGCGTCTCCGGTCAGCTCGATCATGTTCTTGGCTGCGGCGCTGACATCATAATTATACACCGGCGCCGCCACGATGATTCCGTCGGCCGCCTCAATTGTCTTTTTCAGCGTCTGCGCTGAAAGATTTGCATAGCATTTGTCCGCATCGCACAACGGCAGTTCCAATCCGCTGATGTCGATCCAATCACATTCCGCCTTTTGTTTTTGCAGATGTTCGTAGGCAATGCGTCCCATAATCCGGCTGTTGCTTTCCGAATTGCCGCTTGTGCTGATCACCAGATGTTTCGGCATAACTGTCTCACAAAGTATACAAAGAATTGTCCGGATGCCTCTTTAATTACAAAAATCCGCGATTCCGATTCGACTGGTGTTGCAGCATCGGCAAACATTTGTTTGGATTCGACCCATGACTCGGTGGTTGGTTCGCTTCAAGCGCATTTTCTTGGTAATAATTTTGCTCGCGTTCACAAGCCGCAGCATCTGCCACGGCGCGGTCAAGCTCGATGCACTCGGTGTTTACCTAACGAGCCAGGGATATGGCGGCGCACAGCTCGTTCATTCCGGAAATTATTATCATCTGCCTATTCTTTCGAATAATAAGCCCGCTAATCTTGTGGTCGACACCGGTGCGCCCACCACCCTGATCTATCGATCAAGTGCGAACAAACTGGGGTTGACCGAATCCAAAACCGAGATGTTCGAAAGCGGTCTGTTCGGGAGCAGTCGCAGGACATTTGGCAAGGCCAGCATGGGTGTGCTTACAACTGGAAACTGCACTCTGATGAACGTACCGGTCGCCATTGCTTCGGATGTCGGCTACAACCGTGGATATGGTGATCCGAACGGATTGCTTGGATTGCGCGAAATGGTGAAATTTGGCGCGATTCTGGATTTGAATAGCCGCCTCATTTACTTACGTCCAACCCGGCCCGGCGAGACAGTCGCCGCAGGAGTGAAAGCGATCCTGACCCGGCAAGGATGGTCGCCCGTCGACCTTTCCGTCGCTCATTTGCATTTGCGCGTTCCGGCCAAAATCAACGATGTGCCCTGCCACTTATTGGTCGATACCGGCTCGTATCTGACTACGCTGGACCGCAACTTTGCCGCGCGCGCCAAAATTGGAGGAACGCCCACCGAATGGACAGCTTACGGGATCGGCAAATCCGGCGGTGAAATCAGGGTCGCAAGTTTTGCTTCCATGTGGGTCAGCAATTACCAAATCAAGCACGCCAGTGCATCCGTCGTCGGGATGGATGCGGAGATGCTCTCGCGCGGCACCGATTCGGAGATCGAAGGTTTGCTCGGCGCGGAGTATCTGTCATTGAACTCCGCCGTCTTCGATTTCGTCTCCGGCACACTTTATATGCGTCCGCGTTCGCATTGACCGCAACGTAACAAACGTCCGAAACTTACCTCGCCATGGACACGCTCGCGCAACGCGCTCTCACCATTCTGCACGAATGGGTTCAATCGGAGAGCTTGAGAAAGCATTGTTACGCCGTCTCGGATTCGATGCGGCATATGGCGCATCTTCGCGGCGCCGATGTTGATCTCTGGGAAGCGGTTGGTCTGCTGCACGACATCGATTATGAGCGTTATCCAAACCAGGAACAGAGCGCTACCGAAGGCCATCCGTTCACCGGCGTCGCCTGGTTACGGGACCAGGGCTGGAGCGACGAGGTTTGCCGCGCAATTCTTTCGCACGCCGACTATGCCAACACCTCACGGGAAAGCCCGATGGAGCAAACGCTTTATGCCGTTGATGAATTGAGCGGTTTCGTTATGGCGGTGGCCCGCGTTCGCCCTTCGAAAAGCATTCACGAAGTCGACGTCGCATCGGTGAAAAAGAAAATGAAAGACAAGGCATTCGCCCGCGCGGTTAGCCGAGACGATATCGTTCGCGGCGCGGAGCAATTGGGAATGCCCCTGGACAGTGTGATTGCAAAAGTGATTTCTGCGTTGGCCGCCGATGCCGAGCGGCTCGGTCTCGCCGGGATTACGAGCAGCCAAACGCCTCCTGTCGCGTAAATATTCGTGATACGCGCGTGTAGCCCACGGCACAATCAGCGACCTGCCGCTAAACTTGTGCGAAGCTCAGTGAGGATGCTTAAACCATGGCTTATCGGGTTGCTTGGCAGCGCGCAGATTGTCGCCGGCGCACAGGCCGGTGAACTTATTTTTGAAAGCCGGGCGTCCAAGGTTCATCTACTTGAACTGTTTACCTCAGAAGGTTGCAGTAGCTGTCCACCCGCAGAAGCATGGATGACTCAGCTCAAACAGAGTCCTGGGCTGTGGGTTGATTTTGTCCCGATCGCATTCCATGTCGACTACTGGGATCATCTCGGCTGGCGCGATCCGTTTGCGGCAAAGGAATGGACTGTCCGACAACAGACCTATGTCAAGCGTTGGAAGACCGACAGCGTTTACACTCCGGGCTTCGTTCTGGACGGCAACGAGTGCCGGACACCGCAACTTCCGCGGAAATCGCAGGAATTAGTGGGAAATCTTCGTCTGCGAGTTCTAGGTGATGATGTCTTCGTCACATTTGAGCCCACCAAGAAAGAAGCGCGTGGCTACGACATTTATCTGGCCAGGCTCGGTTTTGCCCTGACTTCAGAGGTCAATGCGGGAGAAAATCGAGGGCGAAAACTGGCGCACGATTTTGTCGTTCTCTCATTACAGAAGGCAACATTGCCAATAAATGGCAACGAATTGAAAATCCCGATCGATAAAGCGGGGGACAAAAACAATGGCGCACTCGTCGGCTGGGCGACCTACAGCGGGGATCCGACTCCGATCCAGGTGACGGGCGGCCGCTGGCCATTGTAGCAAGGAACGATGTTTGCCCTTGCCCGAAAATTCCTCGCCCTGAGAATAAAGTTTGTCGACTATTGCGCAGTTCCATTTCAAATTAACGGACCATGCCGATGTCGAAAGATACGCTGAAAGCAATCGTGATCATTCTCATATCCCTGGGCGTGCTTTGCGCTCTATTGCTTTTCGCGAATCACATGCGGCCACATCCGTAGCCGCCAGATCTCGCACCGTCGATTGCAGGAAGCTCGCTTCCCGCTTATTGAATTAACGCGATGAGCGCCCAAACAAAACCATTCGGAAAAGAAGCTCTTGCGCTTTTGGGCAACGGCCCATTCCGGCGTTACATCATTGGCTCTCTCATTTCCGATACCGGCACTTGGATGCAGGTGATGGCGCAAGGGTGGGTCATGAGTACGCTGACCAACAGAGCAATCGTCCTCGGGCTGGTCAACCTCGCCGCCGGACTGCCGACCTTG
>JBEEGU010000070.1:0-6400 GCA_041167025.1 Verrucomicrobiota bacterium | reverse complement strand
TCACAAACCTGTCTTTAGGTAGCGGCCGTTCACCGAACGGCCATGGCGATTGAGGTCCAGCCTGATATCACACTCGTCCGGTTTTCTCGAGCAAGCCCCGGATCAGACGCGCGCGGGCGCGTTCTTTTCGGCTGGAGCGTAACTGCGCCACCGTTCGTTGCATCCGGCGGGTCCAATTGGAATTTGCGGCTGTGCCCGGCACATTGAACCGGTACTTCCGCCCGAGCAGATCGGTGATCATCACGACTGCGATCCAGGCGTTGCTTGCAAATAGCGCGTTCATGATTGCGGGATAAAAATCTTTTTCGAAATCGATTTTCTCAGACGTGGGAGCAAGGCCGGCGAAATCGGCGATTTTGGTCAGATCGAACCGCGCCTGATCCGAGGTGGGGGTTTGCTCTACAAAAACCTCGTCCCATAAAGCCCGGATCGGTTTGTGATCGTGCGTCGCGTAGGTCGCGACCGAAAGTGTCTCGTACTCTGTTCCGGGGATGACTCGCTCATGGCGAACTTCCCACTGCGGAATCTTAAAGCCGGCAATTCCGAGCGATCGCAAACTCGGCCGTACGTAATCGGGCACGGTCCCGAGATCCTCTCCGACCACACGTGTGCCGCCGGATTCTTCCAGTACCATCTTTAGATACTGTTCACCTTCTTGCCGGTTCGCCTCGCAGTTGTCCGGGGTCGCATCATCACGAGGAGCGAAATGTGGCTCGCGTCCTTCCGTTCGCTCGTGCATCTGATGCCAATCCAAAGGCAGAAACTCCTGATTACGCGATGGTCGCCACGGGAACGAATAAATCCGATAAAAACCGAGGACATGATCGATGCGAAACACATGGAACACGTGCTTCACCCCACGGATCCGTTGCCGCCACCACCGCAGATTGTTCGCGCGCATCGTTTCCCACCTATAAAGAGGGATGCCCCAGTTCTGGCCCCACTTTTGGGTGAACTCATCATCCTTGAAATAGGGCTCGGGCGGCGCCCCGCCCGACCAATCCAGCGCAAACTCGTTTGGCCGCGCGAACACGTCCGCGCTATAATAGCTGATGCCAAATGGAATATCTCCCATCAACGCAATGCCACGCTCTTCGGCATAGGCCTTGATCTCGCGCCATTGCTCGTGCGCGATCCACTGCATGTACCGAAAAAAATCCTGGCGAACCGCAACGTTTGATTGCTCCTCCGAGGGCAGATCCCGGAGCCATTGCCGAGCCTGTTCCATTGTTTGATGCTCCGGTCGCCATTGGTCCCACGCTTCCGAGCCGCCATTCTCCTCCATCAAAACTCGAAAAAATGCGTAATCATCGAGCCAGGCCGATTCGTCTGCGCTAAATCGTCGAAAGGAAGATCGCCTTTCTTCGCTGGCGTCCCGGCCGAAATGGGCGAACGCTTTCTCAAGCAGGCTTCGCTTTAGTTTTTTGACAATTCGATATTTCACCGACCCGCGCCGAAGTTTGATCAAGTCGAAATTCGCGATCGTATTTTCGAAATCCTCACGCGTCAGGTCAACCGGCCGTCCCGGCGCGAGCTCCAGCGTCGTCGGCTCAATCGCGACCGCGCTGATCGCGTTGTAGGGACTTGAGTCGCCGCCCACTTCGTTAATGGGCAACAGCTGAACAAGCTTAAAACCGAATTCGGAGGACCAATCAATGCACTCGCGTAACGCGCCCAGATCGCCGATCCCGAGGTCGTTCTCGCTGCGCAAGGCAAAAAGCGGCGCGAGGACGCCGGCGATTTTTTGATCCGGCGATAGATTCACAAGATTACTTCAGCCACAGATGAACACGGAAGCGACACGGATCAAAAGATTAGACGCTTAAATTGTACTTTGGGTCGTCCGAAGTTGAGTAGGAGACCGAGCTTGATGCCGGTCGCTTTGAGCATATTCAACAATTGCGCTTCATCTCGCTTATCCTAACCTTTTCGCACCTGCCAGTCTTCGACGAGCGGGTTAGGAATTTCTTTTAGGAAACGCGACGGACGCTGAAAGACGTCGCCATAGCCGGCGTTCAGGCGCATGTGCGGATAGGTCAGATAGAGTTCGTCGCGCGCCCGTGTGACCGCGACGTAAAACAGGCGCCGTTCTTCTTCCAGATCTTCGCGTCGATCGAGTGAACGGGAGCTTGGAAACATTCCGTCCGTAAGCCAAATGACGAAAACGGTATGAAATTCAAGCCCTTTTGCCTGATGAACGCTGGAAAGGCTCACCGCTTCCTTGTCCCCGGCCTGGTTGGGGGCCCCTTCTGCGTCGACGTTACTAATAAGTGCGAGTTGGGATAAGAATTCGTTCAAGTCTTTGAATTGGCGCGCAAATGCCGCCAGTTGATTTAGATCCTCCCGGCGCAACTCGTAATTCGTGAAATTCACTTTGGCGTAATCGTCATAAATGGCTTCGACCACCGACGTGATCATTTCCGAGGGCAGATTGGGTTGACCGCCCGGCGCAATTTCGTCCAACGTATGCACGAGTTGTTCCCAGGACTTCTTGGAACGCGCCGACACACTCATCGATAGAAAGCGTTCTCCCCATGACGTGATTTCCCCGCGTTCACTCAATGAGGTGTCCCACGACCGCCACAGATTGTCCGCGCTGCGATTGCCGATTCCTGGCAGCAGTTTCACCATCCGCCTAAAAGCAACTTCATCGCGCGGATTGGCCACAAAACGCAAAAATGCGATCACATCCTTGATGTGCGCCTGTTCAAAAAACCGGATGCCGCTCGTAATTTGATAGGGAATGCCTCGGCGCGACAACTCGAGCTGCAATTCGATCGCGTGGTAATGCGCCCGATACAACACGGCGATCTCATTCAGGTCCACATCTTCATCGCGCAGCTCAAGAATCCGCTGTGCGACAAACTGGGCCTGCTCGGAGCCGTCATTTAGCGCCACCACCGCAGGTTTCAATCCCTTCGAATCGCGCGTCGGACTGAGATTTTTTTGGAACTGATCGACGTTGGCGGCAATCGCGGCGTTCGCTACCTGCAGGATCTCCGGCACACTGCGATAATTCATCTCAATCTTGAAAACCTGCGCCTCCGGATAGCGCTTCGGGAATTCGAGAATGTTTTTAAAATTCGCGCCGCGCCAGGAATAAATCGATTGCGCGTCGTCGCCCACGACCATGACGTTGCGATGGTCCTGTCCGAGGGTGTCGATCAGATCGGCCTGAATCTTGTTCGTATCCTGATATTCATCGACCAGGACGAATTGAAATTGGCGGCGATAAAATGAAGCGATGCCCTCGTGCTCCTTCAACATCCTCAGCGTTTTTTCGAGCAAATCATCGAAATCCATCGAGTTGGTCGCCTTCTTCTTCTTCTCGTAGCGAGCGTGGACGTCTTTAATTTTGTCGAGGAGCGGCAGAAAGTAAGGAAATTTGCCTGCGAGCAATTCTTCCATCGCGCACTCGGTGTTGACGACAAAGCTGAAAATCTCCGCCAGAACATCACCTTTCGGGAACCGGATTTCCTTGGGATCAATTCCGGCGTTAGCCACCACGGTGTTGATCAAATCCTTTTGATCTTCGCGATCCATGATGCTGAAGCCGCTCGAGTAACCGAGAGCGCTGCCGTGCCGGCGCAGCATTCGATTGCCGATGGAATGGAAAGTGCCGCCCCAAATTCCGCTGGCATCCACCGGTAATAAATTGGCGACTCGATCGAGCATCTGCCGCGCCGCTTTGTTGGTGAAGGTGAGTAGGAGAATGTTGCGCGGATCGATCCCGTTCTCGAGCAAGTAAGCCACCCGATAAGTCAGCGTTCGGGTCTTGCCCGACCCGGCGCCAGCAATAACCAGTAACGGACCTGGAGAAGCAGTCACGGCGGCCAGCTGCTGCTCGTTCAACTCAGCCGCATAATCGATATGGATCGACGTGGAGCTGGGCGCGCGCTGAAGGGTGTATTGCCGGGACATCGCCGCTTACGCTCCTGTTGCGGCGCCTACTCTTCAAGTAAAGATGACGGGCCTGTAGTCGTCGCCCTCGGGGCGATCTGGCGCGCGCGCTCACTATTATGCGTGCGCTGCGCTTCGCAGCGAAGTGTCTACAGAAGAGGGCAATCGCCGCTTTCTCAATCAGCGGACGATAATCATGCACGAATCGGAACGGCCATGATCATCGAGCGCAGTTAATTCGTATGAACCTGGCGCCGATTTCCATTCGAATACGTTCGCCACGGTCGATCTGCCGATGAAGGCTTTGTTTGCGAACCAGTAAAGCTCGCGTACGTCTGCTTCGGTCCTGGCCCGGAGCGGGATTGCCGCCGACGAGGCGAAAACAATCTCGCGCCGCGTTCCACTCGATGGAGCAATGATGCGCGGTGGATTTCCATTGCGCGCGAGCACATCCGGCGTGGTGGCACCCGGCAGGAAAGGCGGCGGCGTTCTTCGGGGCGCACCGGCGCGCTCGAACAGAACCATTAACTCGCTCGGCCAGAATTCGTAAACTTCCCGCCGTAACGCTCGTGATCCATCATCCACTGGAACGCGAAGACCGGTCGCGATGTCGAGCAGAACTTCCCGGTGCACGTCGCAGGTTTTGATCGGCGAGATTCCGGGAATGAACCAGCCTGCCACGCGCTGCGTGCAACATGGTCCGGGCAAATCCCCGGATATCGCACAAAATTCCACCCGCTTCAGATTTGTTCCCGGTGGAGGCAGATGCGGTACGACAGGCTCGGCCGAATTCGCTCGTAAACTATCGATAATTTGGAATAAAAGCGGCGCCGCCGCCGTGCGACCGACAAATGCGGGATTTCCATGCCCGTCGAAATTACCGATCCAAACAGCCAGCACGTAATGATCGAAAACAGCAACCGACCAAGCGTCGTGAAATCCATGTGAAGTTCCCGTCTTCCAAAAGACGGGCGCGGCATGGCTCGCCTCTGCGCAATTCAATTCCGGGCGCGGCACATTCCCCAGCATCTCCAGTGTGAGAAATGCGCTCTCGGGGCTGACGATCTTTCGACCCTTCGGCAAAATCGGATCCTGGAGGGTGCGACGCAGCGGACGCAGCTCGCCGCCGTTAGCCAAAGCAGCGTAAAGGCGGACCAAATCTTGCATCGATATCTCAGCTCCTCCCAATGGAAGGGCCAGCCCGTAAAATGCGTTCGGTTGCGGCAAAGCGACGCCGGCGTTACGAAGGAATTCGTAAAGTGTGGGATGCGACAGGTGCGACGCCAAAGTGACGGCGGGAATGTTGCGGCTGCGAGCGAGTGCATCGCATGCCCGTATAGGACCAAGAAAATCGTGGTCAAAATTTTCGGGATTGTATTCCCCGAAACTGCGCGGGGCATCGCTAAGGATCGACAACGGATGAATCAGTCCCTGGTCAAGAGCGAGCGCGTAGACGAATGGCTTTAAGGTCGATCCAGGCGAACGCAGGCTGCGTGTTCCGTCAACCTGGCCGTTGATGCCAACATTGTCGAAATCGGCCGAGCCGACTTGCGCGAGCACCTCCATCGTACGCGAATCGATGAGAAAGCTCGCGGCATTTTGGATTCCACGGCTCCGGTTGACCGTGATGTAATCGCGAATCCGTCGCTCGACGAGCTCCTGTTTCTCCAGATCGAGCGTGGCCGGATTTCGGACATGATCCTTTTCGCTTCCCAAACTTTGTTGCACGAAATGGGGCGCGGAAAACTAGCGTTCGTTCTGCGCCCGCGCCTTGAACTGGCGTCCTGACAATTCGGCATTTGGATTCAAGCCGACTCGGTCGTACCAATTGTTTTGCGCGGCATTGACCGATGGGTTGTCACGGTCCGGAAAAAGCGCACGCCGGGCGGGACTTTGCGGAATCACACTTAATGCAACTGCCTGTGGTGCGGTCAAATTTGCTGGTGATTTGTCGAAGTAGATTTGGCTGGCAGCGCCGACGCCTTCGATGTTTCGGCCGTAAGGAGCCAGATTAAGATAGGCCTCGAGGATTTCGCGCTTCGAATAATGACGCTCCAATTCCAGCGCGGTGATAATTTGTCTGAATTTTCCCTGGATGCTTCGCGTTTGCAGATGAAAGCGCAACCGAGCGACCTGCATGGTCACGGTCGACGCTCCGGTGCGAGTGCGGGCGCGTGCCAGCAGGCGACAGCCTGATCGCAGCAGCGCCACCGGATTGACGCCGGGATGCTGCGCGTAATACCTATCCTCGTAGCGCAGGGTCGCATCAATTAGCTCGGGCGAAATGTCGTCGAGCGAAGTCCGGATCCGAAATTTCTGATCGGTCGCCAGGGTTAACCGCAACAACTTTCCATTCCGATCCCAGACCGCTTGCGAAAATGGAATTCCGTCAAGCAACGGCGGTTTGGGTAACGCCAGCCAGCTGATGAGCGATAAAGCGCCAAAGAACGTAAACACTAAAATCGTTCTTCTTAACTTAAGTACGACCCGCGCTGTCATC
>JBEEGU010000069.1:0-3663 GCA_041167025.1 Verrucomicrobiota bacterium | reverse complement strand
GGAAGCCTATTTGAAGAGTACCGGCATCGCCGATACCGCTTTTTTCGGGCCGGAGGCGGAATTTTTTATCTTTGATGACGTCCGCTTCGCGTCTAATACGAATTCATCATTTCACATCGTTGATAGCGCCGAAGGACATTGGAATTCGGGACGCGAAGAAGTTCCCAACCTCGGTTACAAGATCCGAGCGAAGGATGGTTACTTTCCAGTTTCTCCGGCGGACACGTTGCAGGATATCCGCAATGAGATGTGTCTCGAGCTGGAGAAAGCGGGGGTACCCATTGAGCGGCAACATCACGAAGTGGCCAGCGCCGGGCAAGCCGAGATCGATGTTCGCTTCGCTCCGCTCAAACGAATGGGCGACAGCATGCAGTATTACAAATACATCGTGCGCAACGTGGCGAAACGGCACAACAAGACCGTCACTTTCATGCCGAAACCGCTATTCGGTGATAACGGCTCGGGGATGCACACCCACATGTCGTTGTGGAAGGATGATAAGCCGCTCTTCGCTGGCAATGGTTACGCCGGATTGAGCGAGATGGCGCTATTCTTTATCGGCGGCATCTTGAAACACGCGCCGGCGCTGACCTGCATTACCAACCCGACGACCAACAGCTACAAACGGCTGGTGCCCGGTTTTGAAGCGCCCGTTAACCTCGCTTATTCCGCTCGGAATCGCTCGGCCGCCATCCGTATTCCCACTTATTCGGCTAATCCAAAGACGAAACGCGTAGAGTTTCGCACCCCGGATTCTGCGGCCAACCCGTATATTGCTTTCTCGGCATTGCTTCTTGCAGGTCTCGATGGAATCCAAAACCGCATCGATCCCGGCGATCCGCTCGACAAAAATCTTTATGAGCTTCCGCCGGAAGAGCTCGCGCAGGTGGCCAGCGTGCCCGATTCCCTGCGCGGCGCGATTGATGCGCTCCAAGCTGATCACGCTTTCTTGCTCCGCGGAGATGTCTTCAATGCCGATTTCATCGCGAACTGGGTAGACATGAAGCAAAAAGATTACGACGCGCTTCGGCTCCGCCCGCATCCGTACGAGTTCATGATGTACTACGACGTCTGAGAGACGTTAGGGTGGTTCGTTAAATGTAGGGACGAGCTTGTCTCGTCCCACTAAATGAATGGGACGACACGAGGTCGTCCCTCCGGTCGGAATCAAACCGAGGAGGAACGTTACGCGCAACGTACAACCCGTTGTCATCCTGAGCGGAGCGAAGGACCCCGCACAAGCTCATTGGATGCGCATGGTCGCGGTCGTGTGCCGCAACGTGAAGACGTGAGGTCCCTCGCTTCGCTCGGGATGACAACCTACTTGGTCGTGCGAATCACCGAACCCTTGCGACACTTTCGACCCTTTTCGAGCCGCCTCTGCGCGCACCGCTACCCCGCTTCCCCGCCGAATTGGCTTGCAACTTCCGGAAACGGTCTGATCTTTTCATCGTATGAGTTTGATCGCCAGCTTGATGAACTTGGCCGGGCCGGATTTGATTGTCATTCTTCTTATCATCCTGGTGTTGTTCGGCGCAAAGAAACTGCCCGAGCTGGCGCGAGGTATGGGTCAGGCGGTAAAGGAATTTCAGAAGGCGAAAGACGAATTCGGCGACGAGCTAAACAAGGCCGGCAGGTCAGACACCGCCGCAGCGAAAGCTAACGTCCTGCCGGCGCCATCGACTATTCCGCGGAGCGATTCGGGTCCCGTTCAGGCGCAGCCCGATCCTAATCAGGCGATTCCGCCTGGAGACAGGGCCGATCACGTCTGAGGCGGGAACGACGTTCCGTCGTCCCAGTTTGTAGCGGTGGTTGTGTCAACCACCGAAACTCATCAACAGGTGCTTGGCACAAGCACCTCTACAACATCGGGCGATTGACGGGCATAACGTAATAAGCCACCTTCGCCCTCGCTTTTTATGTCCGATACCGACCTACGCACTCGAATTAAGGATATGCTCGTAAAAAATCTGATGCTCCACACGACTGTGGATCAGATCAGTGATGACCTGCCATTATTCGGTCCGAACGGTCTCGGGCTGGATTCCATCGACGCGCTCGAGCTGGTCGTGAGCATGGAGAAAACTTTCGGTGTTGGTGTTCCTAACTCCGAGGTCGCGGGCAAAGCCTTGCAAAGTGTCAACACGATCCACGACTACATTTTGGAAAGGCGCGCGGCGACCAGCCCCTAGCCGCCCCCTTTTTTGCTCTCTCCCGTAGCGGGTGGTCTCTGTCCGTTGCCGACCCTATCTGATCGACAATGCCTCCGCCACCGGCTCCACCGCCGAGCAGTTGATTGCATCAATCAATTCACGGAACCGGCCAAAATCGCGACGGTGCGGAGTCAATACTATGCGCGGCAGATTCCAAATCTCGGGCTCGCTCTTTTCCTGGGGTAACGCGTTGCTCTGAACGATTTCGCCCTTGCGCACAAGATAGGAAAACTTTTGGTTAAGATCGGCCATCGCCGCCGCCGTCAGCGGTTGACAGAGCCGAATGACGAGCTGTTCGCCGACCCAACGCACTGAATTATAAATCTTATAGAATTGCAAAATCTCGGCCACAGCTTCCTCCACATCGCGGGCAATTTTGAACAGGTGAAAATCTTCTCCCGAAATAAAGCCGAAGTTGCGTAGATGTTCGGTCAAAAATCGCATCCACGTTTGCCAATACGTTCCCCCCGGACCATCCAATAGCACTACCGGAATAACGCGGGCCTTGCCGGTCTGCATCAGGGTCAGCACTTCGAACACCTCATCCATCGTTCCGAATCCACCCGGGAAAAGGGCAAACGCGTGCGTCTCCTTCACGAAGTTGAGTTTGCGTGTGAAAAAATAATTGAAGTTGATCAGTTTCGGATCGCCTTCGATCACGATGTTGGCCCGCTGCTCAAATGGAAGCCGGATATTCAGACCGAAACTTTTGTCCCGACCCGCCCCGCGTTGCGCCGCGCCCATGATGCCATCGCCGCCACCAGTGATGACCATGTAATTTTCCTCGACCATCCGGTGGGCAAAATCCTCCGCCACTTTGGATTCAGGCGCGTCGGGAGCAGTCCTGGCCGACCCGAAAACCGCCACTTTCCGAAATCCGGAGTAAGGAGCGAAGACTTTAGCGGCATATCTCATTTCTTTGAGCGACCGGTTGATCAGTTTGAGATCAGCCACTCCCATTTCGTCCCGCGCCATTTTCAACGCGGTGACAATCATTTCCTCGATCAGCTCAGGATTCTTGTTTGAACCCCACTCGGCGACAAATTTCCGAACCCGCGCGTCCCATTCCGGGCCCAGGGTAGCGGTACGCCGACCCGGCTGATTCTGAATGGCTCCTGCGGTAAAATCCTCCACCGGTTATCATTTAGCCTGCGCCATGCCGAACGCACGTGAAAAGATCGAATCCGCATGCGTGGTCGCCGGCCTGCCGGACCGAAGAATGAAATCACGTCGCGGGCTCCACCAAATCCTGCAGAATCTCTTTCATGTGGCGAATCGGCAAAGAATAATGCCCGGCATTTTCGATGTAGCGCGCCTTACAATTTGGAAGACATTTCTCGACTTCCTCTGCCACCCGAAAAGAAAAGCTACGGTCCTGCTTTCCGTGCCAGAGGCGGACCGGGACGTGAACTTCGTCCAGACTAAATCCCCACGGCTGCGCGTAAATCTG
>JBEEGU010000068.1:0-6592 GCA_041167025.1 Verrucomicrobiota bacterium | reverse complement strand
AATATTACGGGACCGCATCGGATCTTAAAGGCGAGCACACGCTCTCAGCACGCGCGATCGATACAGCGGGCAACGTAACGCCGGTCGCTACTTTGAAGGTAAAATTCGCCAACGTACCGCCATCGTTTGAGCAAAACCTTTTCGCCGTTGGTCAGCCGGGGTGGGGCGAATGGGGCTGCGGTAATCAAATGCTTTGGATTTCCGACTCGGCCTTCGGCTATTGGGGCGAATACGGCTACATCGGTGGAAACACCTATCGGAGCTCCAATGCCATCACCAATGTCTGCGACCAGGAGCAGTTCCTTTATCAGTGCGAACGCTACGGTTCTGCGACGGAAGGGTTTCGCTACCTATTCCGATGTCCGCCGGGCTTATACCAGGTCGATATTTACGATGCGGAGACATTTATGAGCGGGCCAAACCAGCGCCGGTTCGACGTCTACGCACAAGGCCAGAAGATGCTGCAAAATTTCGACATCTTTCTCGCTGCCGGTGGCGCGAACCTGGCCGTGATCAAGTCTTTTACGGTTACCGTAGCCAACACCTTGCTCGATGTGCAGTTCAAACCGGTCTTCGACGCTCCGCGAATGTCGGCAATCCACGTGAAGAAGGTGGGCGACGCGGCGAGCGACCCGGACGGCGTCGCCGATTGGTGGCGCATGATGTATTTCGGGCACACCAATGCCCTGGCCGAAGATCAATCCCGCGCCCAGGACGATCCGGATGGGGATGGGGTCAGCAATTTAGACGAATCGAGAGCCGGCACCGACCCGTTCGATCGTAATTCGTTTTTCAAGATCACCCACCTCTACGATTTCGGCACCGAAATCCGGGTCGATATCGTGGCCGCGCCAAACAAGAATTACCAGTTGCAGCGCTCGTCGTCGCTTTCCACCTCCGACAGGATAAATGTCGGAAGCCCACAGATGGCTTACGGCACTTTCGCGCAGTTGGGTGAATACAACACCGCGAATCTGCCGAATCCGAAGTTCTATCGCGTGGTAATCGTGCCCTAATTGGTTCTTGGTTGCGACTCCCCATTCTTAAGCTAGAATAGGCGCTTCGTTATGGCAGAAATTACCGAAACGTTGGACCTCAAGGAGTTCCAATTGCACGATAAGGACACGGGCAGCGCTGACGTTCAAGTCGCGCTCCTCACGCGCCGCATCGCGCAGCTGACCGAACACCTGAAAACCAACGCAAAAGATCATTCGTCCCGGCGCGGCCTTCTCAAGATGGTGGCGCAGCGACGAAGCTTGCTCGACTATTTGAGCCGGTCGGAGTCCGATCGCTACAAAAAGTTGATCAGCAAGCTGAACCTGCGGAAATAGCGCAGGTTTTACGCGGATGTTCTCCGTTTCGGGTCGAAGCCACTTCGAAACAAAAACAACGCGCAGACCAGGCCGATAAGGCACCTTGGATTTTAGGTTTTAGCCTCGAACAGTCGGGGTTAAAACCTACAGTCAGGGTGACCGGCCTGGAATTCGCATATCCAGGAAAGTACTATGCAACAGAAGGTCACGGCCCAAATTGGGTCCACTCAGATTTCTATCGAGACAGGCAAGATTGCCAAGCTCGCCGACGGAGCGGTCATCGTCTCGTGCGGCGATACCATGGTGTTAGCGAGCGCTGTCTCGGCCACCAACATCAAAGAAGGCCAGGATTATTTTCCGCTCACGGTCGATTATCGTGAAAAAGCGGCGGCGGTCGGCAAGTTTCCGGGCGGTTATTTCAAACGCGAAGGGCGGCCTTCTGAAAAAGAGACGCTCACCTCGCGCATGATTGACCGGCCCCTGCGCCCGCTGTTCCCGCAAGGCTATTTTTACGACACGCAGGTCATCTCGATCCTGCTCAGTGCTGATGGCCAAAATGATCCGGATATGCTCGCGATCAATGGCGCCTCGACTGCGCTTTGCGTCTCAGACATTCCATTTGCCGGGCCGATCGGCGCCGTCCGCGTCGCCCGTGTCCAAGGACAATTCATCGCCAATCCGACACATGTCGAGCGGGAGCAAAGCGATTTGGATCTCGTTTATGTCGGGACCGAGAACGATGTCATCATGATTGAGGGCGCAGCCGACGAAATTCCGGAAGCGGACTTTGTGAAGGCGCTGGAGTTCGCGCATGGACACGCGCGCGAGATGATCCGCATTCAAAAAGAACTTGCCGCGCAAGTGGGCAAGCCGAAGCGCGAGATGCCGCTGCTTCATGTCGATCCAACTTTGCTTGATATCGCCAACCAAGTCGCGGGCGACAAGATTGAAGGCGCGCTTTATACGGCAGGCAAAGTCGCGCGCAGCAAGGCCATCGAAGCGCTGCGCGACCAAGTCAAGAAGGCGATCCTGGAAAAGCATCCCGAGGCCGACAAGTTCACCATCTCGCAGGCGTTTGATTACGTGCAGAAGAAGGCGTTCCGAAAGAGCATACTCGAAAAAGGGAAACGCATGGACGGTCGCGGTTATCAAGATTTGCGGCAGATCACCTGTGAAGTCGGGGTGTTGCCCCGCGCACATGGCACCGCGATTTTTCAGCGCGGCGAAACCCAGGCGCTCGCACTGGTCACGCTCGCACCGATCGAAGAAGCGCAAAATATCGACGCTTATGGTGGCGGCGAAACGTCGAAGCGTTTCATTCTTCATTACAACTTTCCACCATTCAGTGTGGGTGAAACCGGACGCACCGGCGGCGCCAGCCGCCGCGAGATCGGTCACGGCGCATTAGCCGAGCGCTCACTCGAGCCAATCGTGCCTGACGAAACCGATTTCCGTTATGCCATCCGTATCTCGAGCGAAATCATGGAGTCGAATGGATCGACCTCCATGGCCAGCGTATGCGGCGGAATGCTCGCGCTCATGGACGCCGGTGTGCCAGTCAAAGGAATGGTTGCCGGAATTTCCGTGGGCCTCGTCACCGAACAAGGCGAAGATCGACAACTGAAACGTTACGAACTCTTAACTGACATCATCGGCTCCGAAGACCATTTCGGCGACATGGATTTCAAACTCTGCGGCACCGACAACGGCGTCACTGGTTTTCAACTCGACCTGAAACTTCCCGGCGTCAGCCACAAGATCATGGCCGAAGCGATCGGGCGCGCGAAAGAAGCGCGTACGAAAATTCTCGAGACCATGCGCGGGGCACTCGATAAGCCGCGGGCGGAATTGTCGAAATACGCGCCACGGATCGAAACGATCAAGATCAATCCGGAAAAAATCGGCGCACTTATCGGTCCGGGAGGCAAAACGATCAAAGGCATTGTCGCCGAAACCGGCGCCGAAATTAATATCGAAGACGACGGCTCGGTCCATATCTACGCGACAAGCGGCGAGAGCATGGCTCGCGCGAAAGAGATTATCGGCGGCATGACGAAGGAGATTGAAGTCGGTCAGACCTATCAGGGCCGCGTTGTTTCGGTGAAGGAATTCGGCGCTTTCGTCGAAGTCTTCCCGGGCAAGGACGGTCTCGTCCATATTTCCGAGCTGGCCGATTTTCGCGTGAAACGCACGGAAGACGTGGCCAAGATTGGCGACATGATCTGGGTGAAATGCATCGGCATCGATGATAAAGGCCGGGTCAAACTTTCGCGCAGAGCGGCTCTGAAAGAGCGGGCAGAAGCGGAAACCGGGCAGCCCGCAGTCGAGCACGCCGAGGCACACTAAGCCCGGTCGCCGCGATCGGAAACTTTCAGCGTCCTCATTTCGTTTGGCCGCGGTCCCGGACCGCGGCTACAAATAGGTAACGCCATGAAAGCAGGATTCCTTGAAAAGCTCATCGGCCGCCTCGGCCGCATCGGGCCGGAAGAGGTGCAGAATTATTTTCTGCGCCTGGCGCAGGAGAAAGGATTTCTCGAGACGGTGTTCAACGCCATCCAGGAAGGGATCATCGTCACCGATTCAAAGGGGCGCATTACGTATCTTAACGAGGCCGCATGCGAATTATTCGGATTGGAAAGCGAGGACTCAATCGGCAAACGCCTTGATGAACGGGTGCGCGGCCTGGATTGGGACGCTGTGTCCCGCGCGGAAGGACCGATCAGCCGAGACATGGAGATTTTTTATCCGGCCAATCGTTTTATCAATTTCTATATCGTGCCGTTGCTTATCGAACGTCGCGAAGTAGACGCTGTCCCCGCAGCCAGGGACAAGCAAGAAGGCGCGATCAGCAGCGGTCAGGTCGGCCATGCCATCATCCTGCGTGACATCACCGAAAGCCGCCGCTCAACTCAGCAGACGATCGAATCCGAACGGTTGAATGCGTTAACCTTACTGGCCGCTGGCGTTGCGCATGAAATCGGCAATCCGCTCAATTCGCTTCACATCCATCTCCAATTGATGGAGCGAAAAGTTCGAGAGTTGGAGAGCGCGAACAAGGAGGAGTTGCAACAATCGATTGACGTCGCCCGGGCCGAGATCAGCCGCCTCGATTCGATCGTGACCCAATTCCTGCGCGCGATTCGACCGGCCAAGCCGCATCTGCTTCCAGAAAATATTAACGTTGTCGTGGAAGAAGCCGTGCGTTTTTTTGGCCCGGAAATCAAGGATCGCGACATTGTGGTCGAGCAGGAGCTGCGTTCTGATCTGCCTTCGCTCCAGATCGATCGAGATCAAATGAAGCAGGCTTTTTATAATGTCATGAAAAACAGCCTGGAAGCGATGAAACGTCGCGGGATTTTGCGCATCCGGACCGGCATGGACGACACTCACGTCACGGTTAGCTTTGCCGATACCGGTGGTGGCATTTCCGCCGAAAATCTCAGCCGTGTTTACGAGCCTTATTTTACAACAAAGCCGTCCGGGACCGGCCTCGGTTTATTAATTGTTCGCCGTATCGTGCGCGAGCATGGCGGCGAAATAGCTATTCAAAGCAGCGAGGGGCGTGGTTTGACTCTTACCATCCGCCTGCCCTACCGGGACGAGCGTGTCCGAATGCTCGAAGCCGGAACATCTCACGTGACGTAAGCACGGCGTTTCGCTGCCTTGTCATCCCGAGCGCAAGCGAGGGACCCCTCATAGTCTCGTTGATTACGCATCCTAATCAGTGTGATCGTCGAAGGGCCGTGGGGTCCTTCACTCCCTTTAGGATGACAGCGGTGTGAAAAGACGTCGTGCGCACCGCTATGCGCAGGGGCTACCAAGCAGTGCAAGGCGCTATTACGAAACAGGCGCAGGAGTTACTTCTTTCTTACCACGCAACCGCCACGGCTTTGCCTACGTAGGTGTCGTCGGTTAGCTGTTTGAGCATGAAATCCGCGACATCCGCGCGCGCGATCCGATTTGTCCAAAGAAAATTGCCGACGTTGCCGCCATGACGATAATGATTCCGCGCCGCTGAATTGCTCAACGCAGCCGGGCGGACAACGACCCAGTCGACATCACTTTCTTCAATCAGTTTTTCCTGCCGGATTTTGTCGCCGAAAACAAACGGCAGAATTAATGGAATGATAACGAAGGTGTACAGCAAACCTAGGCGACCGACGCTGTTGCCAATTCCAAGGGAACTTTCACATATCAGCCGCGGAACCTGGCTCACTTTCATCGCACGCAGAATGTTATTCGTGCCGCCCGATAAAATCTGATTCGGATAAAACAATCGCCGTTGGCCGAGCGCGCAAAGCACCGCGTTCTGGCCGCGCATGGCGGATTCGACAGACGCGTAAATAAGAACGTTGCCCGTTACCACGCGAAGATTCGGATGCTCTATTTTAAGCTTGGCGGGCTTTCGCACGAACGCCGTCACGTCATGGCCGAGATCGAGCGCTTGCCGAACCACTTCACGCCCGGTACCGCCAGTGGCTCCGATGACCAGAACGCGCAAACGGTTTCCCCAGCCGCGGGAAAGAGTCTCCTTTCGCTTCCCCCTGGGACGGCGGCGCGCCAGGACCAGGGCCAGGCCCAAAGCGTAAGCGATATAAATCAGGAGGATGAACTTCATGTCTCCGCAGGCAGCCCTTTTAGCTGGTTTTGTGCAGGTTGAGAAGAATTCGCTACGGTCCGGCCGCATGATGTCTCTATTCCAAGCGACTGACTTAGCGATTGAGAGATTAAGGGATTGAGTGAGAATAATTGGCACAGTTCCCCTGGGCCGCTTCCTGAAATGCAATCCATTCAACCCACCATCCTCATTGTTGATGATGAAAAACATACTCGCGACGGATTGCGCCGTTTGCTCGAAGACGACTACGACGTTTATGTCGCCGGCGATGTCGCTGGGGCAATGGATGTCCTGGAGCGCGAACCGATCGATCTTGTCCTGACCGATCTACGTCTCGGCGGCGAGGATGGAATGACGTTGATCGATCGAGCGCTCAAAATGCCGCATCCGCCGATCTGCATCATGATGACGGCTTACGGTTCGGTGGATACGGCAGTCGAGGCGATGAAACGTGGGGCTTACGATTTCGTGACCAAGCCGCTCAACCTGGACAAGGTTGAAATGCTTCTGGCGCGCGCGCTGCAGGGCCGCAAACTCGAACAGGAAAATCGCACACTTCGTGAACAGGTTGACGAGCGATTTGGCCTGGAAAACATCTGGGGCGAATCGATGGCGCTCCACGAAGTGCTCGATACGATTAAGCAGGTCGCGCCCTCTTCGG
>JBEEGU010000067.1:0-2966 GCA_041167025.1 Verrucomicrobiota bacterium | reverse complement strand
GCTTCTGACTGCCGCCACATGTTAAGAAGCTATGGTTTCTTGCGCTGAATATATTCGTTCACCTGTTCCTCCAGGACTTCCAGCGGGAGCGCGCCGTTCCTCAACACCGTGTCGTGGAATTCGCGTTGATCGAATTTTTCTCCCAAATCTTTCTGCGCGCGCGCCCGCAATTCCTGAATCTTTAGCATCCCGATCTTGTAAGCGCAGGCTTGGCCCGGCATGACGATGTAGCGTTCAATTTCCGCGGTGATTTCCTTTTCGCCCATGCCGGTTTTTTCCCGCATATAAGCGATCGCTTGCTCGCGGGTCCAATGTTTCGCATGGATGCCGGTGTCAACCACGAGGCGCACGGCGCGGAAAAGCTCATCGCGCAAACGGCCGAGGTCACCAAACGGATCGTTCTGGTACCAGCCGACTTGTTTCGCCAGCCATTCGCAGTAAAGCGCCCATCCTTCTATGTAAGCGGTGAAGGGCAGAACTTTGCGAAATTGCGGGACGCCTTTGAGTTCATGGGCAATGGAAAGCTGCCAGTGATGTCCCGGCACGCCTTCGTGATAAGCGAGAGTGGGCATGCTCCATTTCGGCACTTCATTCATGTCGCGCAAATTTGCGTAAAACACTCCTGGCCGTGTCCCATCCATCGCCCCGGGCTGGTAGTAAGCGCCGGAAGAATTTGCTTCCTTGAATTGCTCCACACGGTGGACCTCACATTTCGCTTTGGGAATTGTCAGAAATAGACTCTTCGATCGCTCCATTGCCGTATTAATCAGCCGCGTGTACTCAGCCAACGCCTGCCCGCGGCCATCGTCATCATTTGAATAAAGAAAACGCGGGTCCTTGCTCAGTTTATCCACCGCCTCGCCAATCGGCTGTCCGGAAAATCCATTCGCATCAAGCAAGACGCGCATCTCTCCTTCGAGACGGGCAACTTCACTTAGACCCAGTGCATGGACTTCCTCCGGCTTCAAGGTTGTCGTAGTGTTTTCGCGCAAAGCGTAGGCGTAAAAAGCGTCGCCATCCGGTAACTTCCAGACCCCGTCGTCCGATGTCGTCTTGGGAAGGACGCCATTAAAGTAGGCAATCAGTTTTTGATATGCGGGATAAACCCGTTGTGTCACAGCAGCTTCGACCTGTTTCTGATAATTATTTCGGTCCGCCTCGCTCAACTTGGCAATCTTGCCCGCGCGTGTTCGGAACGAGGTCGCGAGGATATTTTCCGCAGCCGGTTTTGCGATGAAGTCGCCCATCTCTTTGAGCACTTTCTCGACAACAAAGCGTGGCGGCAGAATTTGTTTGTCCTCGCGGATTTTCAGGCTTTCCAGCAGTTGATCGAATTTTTTCGGGAGGGCGTCGAGTCGTTGCAGGTAGTAATCGCAATCTTTGCGGGTGAATAGGCGATGCGTGTTCGCCATAAATGATGGAAATTCGTTTTGCACGCCGAAGAGCTGGTTGACCGGATAATTGTGCCATTGCCATTTCTCGCCTTCGACTTGGTCGGTCAGAAACCAATCGAGCACATGGGTGGACAGCCGTTGCGAGGCAGATTGCCGATCGAGCGGGTATTGATGAAGCTGGTCTAAATCGCTTTTCCAGCGATCAAGCACTTGCTGTTGATGCGCGGGCGATTCGTCATTCAGCCTCGCATTGTGGCCGGTGATGCCGAATTGTTCGACCAAACCGAGCGAGGAAAGCAGTTCCGGCTCGCGGAAAACCGTTTCGCCAAAGACTTTTTCATAAAACAAATTCAAATTCCACGGGCGGAACCAGATCAGATTGACGAGCAGAATCGCGCCCGCGATCACGATCGCCGCCACAATACCGAGGAGCACTTTTAAAATGCTTTTGAGCATGGAGTTACATGAGCGGGTAAATCTTGGCAGGGTCAATCATTTTCGCCGCGCCGGTCATGAAGAAGTCATATTCTGCATCTGGCGCTGTCCTTCTATAGACGCTTCGCTCTGCGCAGCGCAGCGCTGATGTTGTTTAACACTCGCGGGTCGCATCGCCCAAAGGGCGACGTCTACAAATGGAGGGACGTGCTTATCACGTCGCTAATGTATGGCCGCCGACCGCGCCACGACCTCCAGCGCTTTCCAGCATTTGCCGAAGATTGCCACGCTCGCATTGCATTGAATTCTTGCTATAGCCACTGAGTGGGCGACCCGCAGAATCATGTCGATAAACCGGAGCCACGCTGGCAGGCGTTGCTGGCTTTCCTTGCCGTTGGCGGAATTTATCTCGCGTTGCCGCGCTCGCTCATCGTCGGCCCATGGTGGCTGCTGCCAACCTTGATTGTGGTCTTGCTCATTCCGACAGTGGTGTCCCATCGGACCGGACGCCGATCACTCAATCGCGTCCTCGGTATTGTCGTCAGTTCGATCATCACGGTTGCATTAATTGGTTCGGTTATCCTGCTGGTAAAATTCCTGCCGAGCGACAAAGAAGATCCAATTCGTCTGCTCTTATCAGGAGCAGAGCTTTGGCTGGCGAACGTGATCGTGTTCGCGCTTTGGTACTGGCGGCTGGACGGCGGCGGGCCAACCGTTCGGCGCGAGCGCAAGGAGTTCGGAAGTTGCAGTTTCCTTTTTCCACAAATGCAGATTCCAAAGGATGAGCGCGTGCAATTCGAGTGCGCCCTCTGGCGTCCGCGTTTCGTTGATTATTTGTTCATTGCGTTCACCCAAAGCTCCACCTTCGGGCCGACTGATGCGCCGCTTCTGGCGCGATGGGCCAAGGTGTTCACCATGGTCCAGGTTTTTATCTCGCTCAGCATCGTAATCTTGTTGATCTCGCGCGCGGTCGGCGTTTTGTAGCCCGCGAATGCGCACCGCTGGAATATTTTTCTGTAGCCGCGGTCTGTGACCGTCGCTAACCAACCTTGGAAACGCAACGCTCGGCGGTGTAGCCATCCCATCCGAACCCGGGCTTGGCATCCTCTGCCGCATCTCTACACTCTGTTTCCTAGA
>JBEEGU010000066.1:0-4273 GCA_041167025.1 Verrucomicrobiota bacterium | reverse complement strand
TGGATGGAGAACACGTTGCTGTTCACGTGCGAGCGACTGATTCTGCCACAGCTTTGCCGACAGGCTTGGCCAGCAAAGGATTCACCGACGCCGATATCGAGGATCGACCCTTGCCACAATGGTTGGTTTTGCGCGCTCAAAATGCCCTGTCCCGCCCACGTTTGAATGCACAGCCCGGCGCGACGCCGGTGCCACGAACCAACGCGGTAGCGGTTCACGCACTCATTCAATCGATTCGCGGATCGGGCGATCCCGCGATCGATTTTATCTCCCCGGTTTTCAAAGATACCGCTGGTGATTTAATCCTTGTCACGCCGCGGTTGCTGATCGGTTTTGAGAAGAATTTCGCGACAAGCGAGCGAGTGCGCGCGCAAACGAGCGTGGCGGAGGGCGCGACGAATCAACCAATAGAATTTCCCCAGCCGAACGATCAGCGCTGGCAGATCCTAACGAGTGACGGCTTTGCTGTGTTGGCGCGCGCAAACGCGCTGGCTCAAACGCCCGGAGTGGCCTATGCGGAGCCGGACATGATTGCCACCGGCCACGAAAGTCTGGTGCCTAACGATTCTCTCTTCTTTCAATCATGGGGACTGCGCAACACGGGACAGGGGGGCGGCCAGGTTGGTTTCGATCTGGCCGCGACTGCCGCCTGGGACATAACCGTGGGAAACCCGTCGGTTATTGTCCTTATTCTCGATAACGGCGTTCAGCAGGATCACCCTGATCTTAATCAAATCGCCGGCAGAGATTTCACCGGTGATGGCACTTCGAGTCCGGGTGGACCAGTAAATGGCAATGAAAACCACGGAACGCTTGTGGCCGGGTGCGTTTCCGAGCGAATCAACAACTCTTTGGGTACCTCTGGAATCGCCCCCGGAGTGAGGGTGGCGGCCGCGCGAGTCGAAACGAACGGAAAAAGCAACGGAACATTCATGTTTCAATTCAGTTGGGTGGTCGACGCGTTGAACTGGGCGCAGTCGATCGGTGCGCGTGTGAGCAACAACAGCAACGGTTACGACACGCCTTCGAGCGCCATCGAAAGTGCATACGCCATTACGCGCAGCAATGGCATGGTACATTTCGCCGCCGCCGGGAACGAAGCACGAAGTAGCGTCGATTATCCGGCCAGCATCCCCGGCGTCAATGCGGTCGGCGCGGTTAACCGTTTTGGATCGGGCTCATCGTTTTCCAACTACGGCTCCGGAATAAAATTCGTCGCGCCCGGAGAACAGATCCTGACGACCGATCGCACAGGCCGCGCCGGTTTGGTGAACGGCGATTATGTAACGGTTAGCGGTACGTCGTTCGCGTCGCCGTATGCCGCCGGTGTCGCGGCCTTGATTGTTTCGCAAAACCCAAGTTGGACATCCGATCAAGTGGAGATGCAGATGCAGTCAACATGTCGCGACCTGGGCTCGCCCGGCTACGACGTCGGCTACGGGTATGGATTACTCGACGCATTTCGGGCGTTGACGGTGCCTCTGCCGACTCCGACTCCAATTCCTACGGCTACGCCCACTCCAACACCAACTCCTACCCCGATAGAGACGCCGACGCCTACTCCAATCGAAACGCCGACACCAACTCCGTCAGGTAGCCCAACGCCGACGGCCACTCCGTCACCTAGCGTCACACCTTTGCCGTCACCACAACCTATCAATGCCAACAATATTCTGGTGGCGATCAGCAATCCTCTCCAAGGTTCACCGCCGGAGCCGAACGAGGTCAACACGGTGCGCGAATTCACTCCCGATGGGACGCTCGTTCAAGTCATACAGTTCCAATACGGCAGTGGGCCGTATCCGGAAATAAACCCTAGCGGATATGAATACCTCCACGGCATCGTCGTCGACTCCGACGGAAAAATTGATGGGTTTAATGGATTCAATGCACCGTTTTTGACCCGATTCGACCCGGTCGCAAATACGTTCAGCCAATTTTCAATCACCGGCTGGAATGCGCTTAGTTCCTCAGTCGGAGCTATCGCAGCCTACGGCAACTTTATCTTTGTTACGGATGACGATCCCCTTTCTCCGTTTTTCGGTCCGACACCTCACGGCATTATTCGCTTCGATACGTCCACGGGCCAATGGATCCGCTTCGCCACCGATGACCAATTCAAAGAACTCCATATTGGAGCCGACGGGTTGCTCTACACGTTGCCGACCTGTCCGGGCTCCGAATGCAACGCTCACCAAATAGACGTTTACAACCCGGTGACCATGGCACGGGTGCGCAGTCTCCCTCTTTCGGTGGATCCATTTCTGCAGGATGGCGATGTGCTGTCAATCGCCGCCGACAGCAGCGGCCACATTTTCATATGCCCGCTCAGTTACTCCTACGTATTTCGACTCGGTGCTGACGGCTCGGTCGAGGCGCGCCAGTTTGTTCCCCGTGTCAACGTTGTTGACATGGATGTTGATGAATTGGGACGCCTGATCTTGTGCACAGCCGACGGCTATGTCCTGGTTGGCGACACAACGTTGCAGAACGATTTCGTCTCCTTCCGCGCGACTAACGATAACGTGCAAGATTGGAACACGTCGGTGACTTTCGCTAAACCAATTCCAAGCTCGACCCCGATTCCCACGCCCACGCCCACTCCGACGCCCGGCGGAACGCCGGTGCCTACCCCGACGATCACTATCGCAACTTTTGCCGGATCGGTGGGGGAAAGCGGCGACATCCAATTCACTATTTCCGCTTCATCGATCAATCCATTTCAACCAATTACGGTCAATTATTCGACGAGTGGGAAAGCAGCATTAAACTTGGATTATACTCTCGATGGAAGTCCGGGACGAGCCATCATTCCCGCAGGCGCTTCCTCTGTCGCGATCACGCTTCATGCCCTTTACGACACCGTTAAGGAAAAATCTGAAAAAGTGACGTTAACCTTGTTGCAAGGCTCCGGATACAACCTGTCGCGGATCAAAGCGCAAAGAAAAGCGACGATCTCAATTGTCAATCAAGGAGGGAGCAGGCGATAGCGGGGGCAATGTGCCCGCGAGTGTCTCGTAGCGCGATCGCCGGTTTAGCCTAACGAAATCGGGCAAATCGCGTCGATGTGGTGAATTTCTTCCCAGGAAAACTTCAGGTTCTCCAGGGCATCAATGTT
Source organism: Verrucomicrobiota bacterium (assembly GCA_041167025.1). Taxonomy (GTDB): domain Bacteria; phylum Verrucomicrobiota; class Verrucomicrobiia; order Chthoniobacterales; family UBA10450; genus DATFCK01. Next base: position 1,155 of record JBEEGU010000066.1, on the reverse strand, counting down.
CTCTTTGATCTGGTTTACGTCTGATGCGCCGATCAGCACGCTCGTGACCTCGGGAAGACGCAAGATCCAGGCGATCGCCATTTGTGGCAGAGTTTGACCGCGCGCTTTTGCGATCGCGTTCAGCTTCTTGATTTTTTCGCGCAGCGCCGGTGTCACCCCAGCGCGCTGTTCTTCGGTCCACGTTTTAGTGGCGCGCGATCCTTCGGGGAAACCTTCGAGATATTTTTCCGTCAGTAACCCTTGCGCGAGCGGCGAAAACGCGATGAGTCCGGTGCCGGTATGGCGGATGGACGGAATTAAATCCGATTCAATTTTCCGATTGAACAAACTGTAACTCGATTGCTCGACCAGAATCGGGGTCAGGCGAAACTGCCTTGCCAGACCGGATGCCTCCTCCAGGAATCGGCCCGGATAATTGCTTAGGCCAGCGTAGAGAGCTTTTCCGGTGCGCACAATTTGATCGAGGGCACCAAGTGTCTCTTCCAACGGCGTCTCCGGATCGTGGCGGTGAGAATAAAAAATGTCGACGTAATCCAAGCCGAGTCTTTGTAACGATTGATCGATACTCGTCATCAGCGCTTTGCGCGAAGAACCCTGGCCATAGCGTCCGGGCCACATCAGAAAACCCGCCTTTGTCGAGACGACGATTTCAGCCCGCGGCAAATCCGCTAGGATTCGTCCAACCACGGTTTCCGCGTTCCCAGGCGGATGGCCATAATTATTTGCCAGATCGAAATGCGTGACCCCAAGATTGAATGCGCCATAAATGCAATGCCGAGCTGTTTCGGCATCCCGATATCCACCAAAGGTTTCCCAAGCACCGAGTGAGATTGCCGGCAGCTTCAGGCCTGACGCGCCGCATTTGCGAAACGGCATCTTTTCATAGCGCGCCGGATCCGGCGAAAACCCCTGACGATCGGGACGGTCTCTTTGAATTGGCCGGACGCCCGGCGGAACACGTCTCGTAAACTCAGGCACGAATCACGCGGAAACGGTTGGGCGCGCCTGGGCCGAACGACGCGAACCGAGGGCGTGGCGCACGAAATTATTTCCGAGTTCCCACATTGGACCTGGAAACTTACGGCATTCGGTCAGCACATCATCCAGTGCGGTGACGAACATGTCGACTTCGCGCTCGCCAAGGCTCAGAGGCGG
>JBEEGU010000065.1:0-3670 GCA_041167025.1 Verrucomicrobiota bacterium | reverse complement strand
ACGCGGCATTGGCGGAGAAATTGGGACAGGCGGGAAATGAGTTGGCGTTAACCGAATTCAATCAAGACAGGTTCGTTGATCGCTTTGTTGAATTGTATCGATCGATCCAATCTGGAAAGGAAGTGGTGCGATGAATGGCCTTGCCTCCATTGAGTGGATGAGCAAGCGGCGCCTGCTCGTGGCTGTCGTTGCACTGATGGCGGCAGCGGCGGCGTTCAAGCTCGGAGATGAGTTTCGCCGCCTGCTTTTTGAGAGTCGTCCGGACGGCGCTGTCGACATGCACAATTTACACCGCTGGGTCGGCTTATGGTTTAGAGGCGAGCCAATCTTTCAGAAAAGCAACGCGGCGCTTTATCCGCCGGCTACTTACATCATGCTGTGGCCGTTCCTCGGTTGGACTTCTTTCGCTATCGCACGCTGGATTTGGGCGGGCGCGATGGTTACCGGACTTACGGCAACGGTTTTGTTAATTTTGCGTGCCAGCGGAGCTGAAACCAGGATCGAAAGGATTTTTGTCGCGCTTCTGGTGTTGTCGATCAATGGCACCGGCGTCGCAGTCGGCAACGGCCAACTAATCCTGCTCATTCTCCCCGCGATTCTCGCCGTAACGGTCTTGGCTGAGCGTGGAACAGGTAGCTGGGTTTCCGATCTGGCCGCCGCCTTCTTGTTAACATGGGCGATGGTCAAGCCAAGCGTGACGCTGCCTTTCTTATGGATCTTCGCGATCGGACCGAAGCATTGGCGCGTAGGACTGTTTCTTATTCTGATCTACCTGGCTCTCAATTTCATAGCGGCTTCTTTTCAGAAGGAAGATTTGCCGACTCTTGTAAGATCCACTCTGACCAGAGCCTCCACTGCTACGACGCATTTTCCGGGAACACGGAATGTTCATGCGCTGCTGGTGGTGACAGCGTTGCAGCGATGGTTAACACTAAGTTCCGCGATTGTCTTCGTCGCCCTCGGAGCTGTGATCTGCTTTGTTCGACGCGCTAATATCTGGGTCCTGCTTGGGATCGCAGCGCTGGTCGCGCGAATGTGGACGTATCATCGCGTTTACGATGATGTTTTAATCGCCTTGGCGGAATTAGCCTTGTTCCAAATTGCCAAACGAGAGTCTTCTCCCGTCCGACGTAAGATCGCCGGTGCCCTGCTCTTGCTGCTAGCGCTGGCAATGCTCTGTCCGGCGCGATTTCTTGACTACTCAGGGCTTTCCTGGAGCAGCGAGTCGATCTGGATCTGTGCAGGTATTCAAACCATCCTGTGGCTGTCGACTTTGATCTTTCTGGTCAATTATGCGCGTCTCGATTCGAAGCGAACGCAGGAGACAGATGGCCGCGTGCCGCAATTTGCAACTTCATGAGCGATCTGCCCGATGAGTGAAACAGCCCAGTCCAGGCCGCTCGTGATTCTCGGCTTCGATGCTGGTGATCCTGTCTTGCTCCGGGAATGGGCGCAGCGCGGTTATCTCCCGACGGTTGCGTCGATCATGCAGCGTGGCTGTTGGGGAAAAACGACCGGATCGGAACTCGCCCTCGAGCACGGCGTCTGGCACTCCATTTTCAGCGGCCTCTCTCGAGCGCAGCATGGTTGTTATTATCTGCGTCGCCTCAAACCGGGCTCCTACGATTTGGAAGTTGTCCATGGATCGGACGTAAACGCGCCGACGTTCTGGGCTTCATGGCTCGATGGCGGCAAGCGAGTGGTCGCAGTCGACCTGCATGACATTCCGCCGACGCCTGGAGTCGCCGGCCTCCAGCTCGGTAATTGGGGAATTCATCGTGGATGGTTTTCGCGAGCCAAAGTCGAGCAGCCCTGCTCCGTGCCGTCCGATCTGTTGGCGGAGGTGACGCGAAAATTCGGTCCGCCGATACAGATTATCGAAGCCCCGCAGGCCGACCCAAACAAAAACCGCCGCATTTTGGGCGATCTGCTGCGCCGGATTGAAAGGAAAGGCGCAATTTGCCGTCATCTCGTGCAGCGGGGAGCTCCGGATGTGGTCGCAATCTGCTTCGGAGAATCTCACACTGCCGGCCATCAATTCTGGCGCTATCGCGCGGAGGCGTTACCACCGGGTCAGATGGATGACGCTCCATTCGCAGAAGCGATCCGCCAAGTTTATCAGTCGATCGACCGCGAAATGGGATTAATCCTGGCCCAACTGCCCAGATCAGCGAATGTTTTTGTCCTCTCGTCGGTTGGGTTAGCCGATCATTACCCCACCGGCGGTTTACTGGAGGATTTTTGCCGACAACTTGGGTATCAGGTACCGGCCAAATCCGATCCTATTCCTCTCCATCCGATGGCAGTGGCGCGCAGGATGTTGCCCGAAGCGTGGCGCGTCGCTCTTAGTCGCCATTTGCCGCGCGAAAAGCGCGAAGGGCTGTTGGCCCGGCAGTTTCGTAAAAGCACCGATTGGGGAAAAACAACCGCCTTTGCGACGCCCTCCCCTTACACCGGTTTCCTTCACGTCAATTTAAAGGGCCGCGAACCTCAAGGCATTGTCGAACCAGGCGCCCAATATGAAGCGCTGCTCGAGCAACTGGAAACGGATTTGGATCAATTGATTGATCCGCAGACAGGCAAAGCCGCGATCGAACAAGTGGTTCGAACGGCCGAAATCTATGGCCCCAGCGCACCAACGGTGTTGCCGGACCTGATTGTTCACTGGAAATCGTGTCGGCATTTTGTCGAGAAGGTGGTGCATCCGAGAGCAATTGTAACGCAGCAAAAACCTGAGTTCTTCCGCGATACCGATCATGCCCCACATGGCTTCGTCGCCGCGGCCGGGCCGGCAATTTCTAATCACGGTGAGATTCCGGATATCGATGTGCTCGACTTGGCGCCGACATTCCTGGCTTTGCTGAATCAGACGAAGCCGCAGGAGATGACAGGAGAGATAGCTGACAATCTTTTTAACGGAGCTGCAACGGGTCGCCGCCAATGACGGCTCAAAAGAATCTCAAACGTTGAGTTTCTCCCGGAGACACCACGTTTTGACCGATGCTGACAATTAATTTCAAAGAGGTCCCGATTTACCATCCCGGCTCCATGAAGCACTGGCCGCGAACTCGTCGTTTGTTGTACGATTGCCGGGAGCGCCTATCGTTCAGCAAAGCCTGATATGAGCTTAGATAATCCTTCCACCGGCACGAGGCCCGATCTGTCCGCTATTCTACTGACGGCCGATTCTTTCGAACCGATCCGCAAAGCAGTGCGCGCGCTTGCGACCCAAACCGCCAGCGATCGGATAGAACTGATTATTGTGTGCCCAGCGGAAGAGTCGTTAGGCTTGGTAAGAGAAGAAGTAACAAGCTTCCATTCGGTTCGTGTTCTCGGCACGGGTCCAATAACAAACACCTCAAAGGCACGGGTCGCGGGAATTCATTTGGCTCGGGCGCCGGTCGTGGCCCTGGCCGAAGATCACGCTTATCCGGAACCCGGCTGGGCCGAAGCATTGATCGAGGCGCACAAGCAACCATGGGCTGGAGTGGGCGCGACTTTTATTAATGCTAATCCCGGTATCGTAAGCTGGGTCGCTTTGGTGGTGGATTACGGGCGATGGATCGATCCGGTAAAGAGTGGCGTAGTCGACGATATTGCCGGTCACAACAGCTCTTGGAAGCGCTCTCTGCTGCTCGAGTACGGCCCCCGGCTCGAATTCATGCTTCCT
>JBEEGU010000064.1:0-3784 GCA_041167025.1 Verrucomicrobiota bacterium | reverse complement strand
CGACGAAAAACGCGTGGGTGAAATTTCGTCGAGCCCGACCCCGCCAGCTGCGGTCCCGCGATCTGGGAAAGGCACGACGGCACGCCCGAGCGGTCCGGCGATAGACGGCCTTCTAGTGCGTGGACTCTACTTGTCCAATCCGAAACAACAGGAGGTGGTCGTAGATTTTTTCCGCAACCTGGCGGGTTCATCCCTGTTTGCGATCGATCCTAATAACCAATCGCGCGTTATTAAACCCAGTACACCGAACAACACGGAGTGGGCTTACCCTTATGAATTGCGTCTCGATCTTCGTAAGCCCCTGAATATTCCATGAAGTGGTTCGAGCAGAATCGGTGGTTGGGCATTTTCTTGATCGGCTTTGCCGTCGCGACCCTGGCAGCTGCTTATTTTTTGTTCAGTACCAAGGGCAGCGCTGACGAAGCTCTTGCTCGGTTTCAGGAGACAGCAAGAGAAAAGAACCGATTGGAACGCCTCGATCCGTTTCCGAATGAGAGCAACTATCGGAAGACGAAACTTCACCTGGAAAATTACGCCGGTGCGCTCGACAAACTAAAAGAGGAGCTCAGGACTCGCGTTTTGCCCGCTCCAGCGCTGGCGCCGAACGAGTTTCAATCCCGTTTGCGCCAGGCCATGCTAAGCGTGACGGAGAAGGCCCGGGCAAATAAAGTCAAACTTCCCGACAACTTCGCCCTTGGGTTTGAGGAGTATACATCTGCCCTTCCGACCACAGTGGCGGCGCCACTACTCGGACAGGAGCTCGCGCAAGTGGAGTTGTTAGTAAACATTTTGCTCGACGCCCGCGTAGATGGCATCGCCACGTTAGGGCGAAAGCCGTTACCGGAAGAGCGAGGTGCTGCAGCTGCGCCAACGCCTGCGGCGGGGCGTAAGCCGGCTCCGACGGCGGCTGGCCCGAAACTGATCGAGCGAGGCATCATCGATGTGACATTTTCTTCTTCATCCAGCGCGGATCGCAAGGTCCTTAATCAAATCGCGACCTCGACCCAGCAATTTTGTATTGTTCGGCTTTTGCACGTTAAAAACGAAAAGGAGAAGGGGCCGCCGCGCGAACCATCCAGTCCGGCCGCGGCCGCCACCGCGCAGCCTGCGCCGGCGAAACCTTCATCCGCGGCGGCGCTCAATTTTATTGTTGGCAACGAACACATCGAAACCTCGGCCAGAATTGAGCTGATCCGCTTTACCTTTTAGATGGACTGGATTCGCAATCATTACGATCGCGTCGTTCTCATCGCGGCGGCCGCTTTGCTTTTTCTCAGCGCCACCGCTATCTGGCGAAATGCGACTGAATTTGCGACTGTCTTTTCTGCCGGCCAAGTGGTGCCTCCGCCAAAACCGGCAAAGCCGCCAGGTCGTGCGGCGGAGCTGGAAGCAGCATCGGATAAGCTGCATCTGCCGCCCCAATGGACATTCAGCGGGCGTTCCGGACTTTTTGTCCCGGAAAAGCATTTCATTGGTTCGAATGGACAGCCTGCGACCCTGCAAACCACGCAGGTTCATCCTCCGGTTCCTAACGAGTGGCTCGAACAATTTTCGCTGCCAATCGCCGACGCCGACGTGCTCACCCAAGATGCCGACGGCGACGGCTTCACGAATCTGGAGGAGTGGCAGGGACACACCAATCCGATCGAGAAAAATTCACATCCGGACTATTTGACCAAGCTAAAATTGAAATCCTTCAGCGAGGAACCATTTCGATTGATGTTTTCCTCATGGGTTACCGATACCTTTGGTATCAATGCGATCGATCTGAAACAGCCAACCCAATTCTTGAAAGTGGGCGACATCATCCCGGGGACTCGTTTCAAGTTATTGAAATTCATCGAGAAATATCAACCTAATCAATATGGCACCGACATCGACGTCTCCGAACTGCTGCTAGAGCACGAGGAAACGAAGGAACACCTCACCTTAGTCAAAGAAAAAGTCGCGATTTCACCCGAGTCGGTGGCCACCTTCGTCTATACGTGGGGAGAGCGTCGGGAGTTCCAAGTTAGAAAAGACCAGGAATTTTCATTGAAACCACAGGAGGAAATCAAATATAAGCTGATTGACGTCCAGCCGACTAAAGCAGTGATCGTAAACAGTCAAAAGCCGAATGAGCCGATTCAGATCGGTCTCGCCGCTCCGTAAATCCGCGTATGACCATATCCCCGAAGCTCCGCAGGCTATCCCTTCCCTGCTTTATCATCGTTGCCCAGACTACCGCCTGCCTCGCCGCGGGCGGGCAGAATATTGAGCGGATTTCTGAACGGGAAATCGCCCGTCGCCAGGCGGCGTTGCCCCGCGGCGAAGAAGCGCTTGCCCGTGGCCAGCTTGCCATGAAGGACCAAAATTTCACGCTGGCGCACGAGGAGTTTCGCACTGCCGTCACTTATCTGCCCGACGCGCAGGTCTCCGGCAAGTCGCGGGTCGAAGCGGTCGATGGTTTCTGCGAAAGCGGCCTCAAGTTGGCCAAGCTGAAAATCGCCGAGGGGAAATATGTTGAGGCCGAATCGATCGCTCTCGAGATTTTGGACGAGCGCTACAATCCCGATTGTTCGGAAGCGAAAGAACTCGTCGCTCATTTGCGCCAGCCGGGATACTTCAATAAGACCATAGGTCCGAAGTTCCTCGCCAAGGTGGAGGAAGTGAAAAAAATGCTCGTCGAAGCGGATGGATACTACAATGCGGGCCGATACGATCTCGCCTTCAAAAAATACGAGCAGATTTTGGCGCTAGATCCTTACAATACTGCGGCGCGCCGGGGTCAGGAGAAGATCGATAATACCAAATATCATTACGGCGAAGAGGCCTATAACGAGACGAGAGCGCGTCAACTGTGGCAGGTCGAGAAAGGCTGGGAAGAACCGGTTCGACAATATGGCACGGCAGTCGGTCCTCTGGCCGACGCTTTTCAAAAGGACGCCACCGGCACGGCACGGATCAGCAACAAGCTGAACACGATCATCATTCCGCGAATCGAATTTCGCGATGCGAGTATTCGTGAAGCCATCGATTTCCTGCGGCAGCAAGCGACTGCGAATGATCCTTCGGGCGAAGGGCGCAAAGGCGTCGATATCGTCCTGCGCCTCACTCCGGCGGGTGGACACCCTCCGGAAACGGTTCCGTCAGCGGTTCTGCCAGCCGCTCCCCCACCGGCACTTGAGCCCGTTGCACCGGCGGGAGCTGCGCCAGCGGCGGCCACTCCGCCCCCGATTATTGCCGTACCGGTTCCAGCGGCTGTGGCTCCGCAGATCTCGCCGGCTGACGCCCGGATCACGATCACGTTGAATCAAATCCCGCTCGGTGAGGCGCTGCGTTACATAGCCAGCCAAGCGGGACTCAAAGTCAAAATCGAGCCTTACGCCGTTTCGATTATTCCGATCAGTGAGTTAAGTGCGGATCTGCTTACGAAAGAATATCGTGTCCCGCCTGGATTTATCAGCAGCACGGTTAATACCGGTGCGTCTTCCTTGAATCAGGCTGCTCGTAGTGTCAGCGGCGGTGGCGGCACGGCCAAAGATACGCAGGAATCGACTGGCGGACGCCAACTCGTCAATCGCGAAGGGGCAAAGGAATTTTTGGAGAGTCAGGGAGTACCTTTTCCCCCAGGGGCGAGCGCCAACTTCCTTCCGCAAAGCAGCCGGCTCATCGTGCGTAACACCCAGGATAACCTCGAGTTGGTGGATGCTCTGGTGGAGCAGGCGAACGTTTCCGGGCCCAAACAAGTCGAAATCGAATCGAAGTTCATCGAGATCACACAGAACAATTTGAAAGAGCTGGG
>JBEEGU010000063.1:0-3751 GCA_041167025.1 Verrucomicrobiota bacterium | reverse complement strand
CGGGTGACAAGAGACGCGGAGTGGCTGATTTCTTACTTGGTGGTCGAGAACTGGTCTTCCTTGTCTTTGAACAAAATGTTGAACGTAGTGAGTGAACCGTAGCAACGCGTGATGTACTGCTGCATGTCGAATTTGTCGGCATCGCTGAGCTTGTCGCTCGCATTCACCTTTTGCTCGAGCACGCGCAAATTGTTTCGAATCATCACGATCTTGTGAAAGAAAGTTTCGAGCGGCACCTCCTTTGGCTGAAGTGAGGTATCGGCCGATTGTATGACAAGGTTGCCTCGCTGCCAGCGAGTGGCGAGTCCTTCCACGATCGTATCCTTCTTCTCGATACCCAATGCGTCGACTACAGCATGGGTCGTGTCGCGAATTAGACTTTCGAGCGAAACCTGGAGCCCGCTCAGCGCAGCGCTCGGTTCGGCCGAAGCAAGATCGGCCGTGGCCGGATCAAGAGTCCGCGGCGCGTCGTCGAACGAAATATCGGCGGTATGCACGGTCAGCGCTTTAACCACGCCAACGCCATACCGCGGGTGCAACACTTTCATTCCGATGTGAAGACTTTGAACATTCAGGGCCATAATGAGTCACCCTCTGGGATGTCTGACAAAGCTCAACAACGTTTTTAGTTGTGTCTCTCGCCCGTGCACGGGCATTCTAACGCAGCTTCGCCATGGACATCGCTCAAGCTGTTCACTATCCACCAGGTTTTCGCGCACGCCGTGGATCGAACTGGTTCATTATCGGTCTGCTCTACGCTTCGTTTTACATGTGCCGCTACAATTTCCGATGGGCTACGCCGGGCATGGTGCAGGAGTTTGGTTTCAATAAATTTCAAATCACAGGAATGCTAAGTGCATGGTCGCTCGCCTACGGCACTGGCCAGCTGATTAATGGCCTTCTGACTGACCGCATCGGAGGCAAGGCCGCAATGTTAATCGGCGCGGCCGGCACAATCTGCATCAACCTCATCTACGGCTTCGCTTCATTTCTCGGAACCTTCGCGACCTTTTCGCTGATCTGGCTTTTAAACGGATATTTCCAATCTTTTGGTGCTCCCGGCATGATCAAGATGAACGCAGCTTGGTTCCATCGCACAGAGCGCGGGACATTCGCCGGTATCTTTGGATTTATGATCCAGTTGGGACAATTCGCGATCAACAATTTGGCGCCCGTCATCCTCGCGGGATTTACAATTGGCGTATTAGTCGTTGCCCCTGGAGATTGGCGCTGGCTCTTTCGCATCCCGCCTTTGATTACTGCGCTTGTTGCGATCCTTCTCGCAATTTTTGTAAAGCCAACGCCCGAAGCGGCAGGTTATAGCGGCGTCATCAAGCATGAAGGTGAGACTGCCGGCGCCGAAGCAACCACCAGTCTACGCGAGTCATTTATCACTATCTTCACACACCCGTTAATTTGGTTTTACGCGGTCGCGTACGCCTGTACGGGCGCGGTTCGGAACAGTTCTGATCAGCTCGCGATTCTCTATTTTGTGGAGAAGCTGAAACTTAATATGGATGCGAAACCACCAGCTGTTTTCTGGACGATGAACGCGATGCCTCTCGTCGCGGTCTTAGCCGCTTTTTCGGCCGGCGTTATCTCAGACAAAGTTTTTAAAGGTCGGCGTTCGCCCGTTGCAATGGTGCTTTATTTCCTGGAGACACTCGTCATCGTCGTCGCCGCAGGGGTCATCATGTCTGGGGTGGTTGGCCCGACGCCGACCGGAATTTTTCTGGGCTGTCTCTTTCTCGTTCTAATCGCGCTCACCGCGAATTCGACGCATGCCATTATCGGAACGGCCGCGCCGATGGACATTGGCGGACGGAAGATGGCCGGGTTCGCTTCGGGCGTAGTCGATTCATTTCAATACTACGGCACAGCCATCGCTCTTCCGGTTACGGGTTGGCTCATCGATAAATATGGCTGGGGTGTTTGGTATCCGATGATGGCTGGCTTTGGAGCCGTTGGCGGCTGTTCGATGTTGCTGGTCATGCGCAAGCAACGCCAAATGAGTCGCTCCGGTGATGTTCGGGCAATCTCGCGCTAAAGAAACGTTAGCTGTTCGTGGCTTTGGCGAAACGAAGCGGTAGAAAGTGTCGGACGCTCGTTCATTCCGGCGCGGTGGCACGCCACTTCAAACATGGAACGGATTTGCTCGGCATAGATCCCCTCGCCGCTGATTCGCGATCCCCAACGAGCATCATTCAATTTCGTGCCACCGCGAATGTCGCGGATGCGTTGCAATATCTTTTGCTTCTTTTCCGGGAAGTGTTCGTCGAGCCAATGCTCGAAAAGCGGCGCGATCGCCCATGGTAACCGCACGATCGTGTAGCCGGCGAATCCCGCACCAGCTTGCGCGCACGCTTCCAATATCTTCGGCACCTCGTGATCGGTCAGGCCGGGGATGACCGGCGCCACCATCACGCCTACGGGAATGCCGGCCGCGCGCAACATCGAGACCGCCTCCAGACGCGCTTGAGGAGAAGAAGTGCGTGGTTCAAGGACGCGCTGAACATTGGGATCGAGTGAAGTCACCGAAACATTCACAGCGGAGGCATGATGACTCGCGAGTTCTCCCAGAAGATCGATATCTCGTGTGACCAGCCGGTTTTTCGTGATGATCGCGACGGGATTACGGAATTTCGTCAACACTTCCAGGCAGCCCCGCGTGATGCGCAATTTTCGTTCAACCGGCTGGTAAGGATCGGTCACGCCGCTCATTACCAGAACCTGCGGTTTCCATTTTGGCGAAGACAGCTCGGCTTCCAATAGATCGGCAGCGTCCGTCTTGACCATAATCTTGCTTTCAAAATCGAGTCCGGCGGAGAAACCGAGATACTCGTGTGTGGGCCGCGCGAAACAATAGATGCAGCCATGCTCACAGCCGCGATAAGGGTTCACGCTGGTCTCAAATCCGACATCAGGGCTCTGATTGCGCGCAATGATAGTTTTGGTCGCATCGCGGAAGAACTGGGTTTGGCGCTGGGGCCGTTCGTCAGCGTCGTGCTCTTCCTGCACAACGTCGATATCCCCGAGATCGACATGAAGTTTTTCGAACCGGTTTGCCGGACTCCAGGAAGCGCCGCGGCCTTGGATTGCCGGGGACGGTGGCGGGGCTTCGTCGACAATGGGAACAAACTTCTTTTTAGCTTTATGCCCCGAGTCGGCGTTTTCTCCCATGATACATGTTCACATGAACATTAACTACTGTCGAGGCCTTCGTTTCTAAAGTGTGCAGAGCGTCGGCCCCGCATCTGTCTTGCTCAGCAACCCCCCCGATGCCAAGACATACACCGCGCTACCGGAGGAGTGGTTGATGGTTCCGTCTAAAAACAGTTTTGAGGGCTGGCCTGATTTGATTCGACCGACAGCGGTTCTGGAAGAAGCGAAATGCGGGCGCAGTTATTGGCGATGGCGTGGTTAGGCGTTGCTCTGGTGAGCAAATGTCTTTTCCTGTCCAGCGGAGCGATAAACACACGGTAAAAAATGCAAGCCACGACGATGGAGACGAGGGCAGCGCTCACACCTATTTCGCGCCCAAACCCAAAATGAGTTAGTAGGACGGCTACGACAGATAAGACAATAAAGTGGACGAGATAAATCGGATAAGAAAGTTCACCGATAACCCGGTCGATTTTCTGATTTCCGAAGACGAAGAATAGGAGTGGGATCCCTAATATCCACAAAGGATAGGTAATTAACCGGCCCAGCTCCTCGCCAAAAATATGCTCAACATAGCTCACCGCACGAA
>JBEEGU010000062.1:0-2861 GCA_041167025.1 Verrucomicrobiota bacterium | reverse complement strand
GGCCGCTGCGGTATCGATATCGGGGCGGAAACGGTGGTTCGGCTCGCTCAGGCGTGCCCGAACATTGTTTCAATCAAGGAAGCGAGTGGGAGCGTGGATCGCGTAAGTGAACTGCGCGGCCTTTTGCCTGAATCGTTTACCATCCTGAGTGGCGACGACTCGTTGACCTTGCCTTTCATGTCGGTCGGCGCAGCCGGTGTGGTCAGCGTCGCTTCAAATCTGCTGCCCGCGGAAGTCCGGGCACTCGTAGTCGCGCATGAAGGCGGGGATGTTGCTTTGGCAGAAAAGTTGCATCGTCGTTTGTTCCGCATTTTCAAAGACCTCTTCATCGAACCAAATCCGGTCCCGGTAAAAACGGCGCTCGCTTGGAAGGGGGTCATGTCATCCGAAGTTCGCCTGCCGCTGTGCGAAATGACCGGGCCCAATCAGGAGCGTTTGCGCAAGACTCTGGAAATGTTCGAGCGCGAGAAATGAATGCGCCCGTTCGCGTTTTGCTGATCGGCTCTGCGGGCCGGATGGGGCAGGCGATTACCGAGGTCGCCAAACGCGACCCTAATATTGATATCGTCGCCCAATGCGACCGCGACGATTCGATCGAAACTGGCATGGCAGCGTGTCAGGTCGCAATCGACTTCAGTATGCCCGACGCAATCGATGAAATTTGCCGACTCGCCTTGCAACACGGACGTCCCCTGGTGATTGGAACAACCGGTCATTCTCCCGTGCAGAAACAATCGATCGAGGTCGCCGCGAAATCTGTGCCGATCGTGTTCGCCTCCAACTTCAGTATCGGCGTGAACGCGCTTTTTTGGCTCACGCGCAAGACGGCGGAGATGCTGGGAGACGAGTTTGATTTAAAGATTGTCGAGACTCATCACCGGATGAAGAAAGACGCGCCGAGCGGGACAGCGAAAACGCTGGCGGAAATCCTGGGGAAAAGTCGGAACATCGACGCCGAGATACCGATTGAATCGATCCGGGAAGGAGAGGTTGTCGGGGAACACAGCGTTATCTTTTCCGGGCCCGGAGAACAGCTCGATCTGGTGCATCATGCGCGGAGCCGCGAAACATTTGCCACCGGCGCTTTGTCGGCCGCGCGCTGGGTTGTTGGTCGAAAACCGGGACTGTACAACATGGAAGATGTGCTCGGCTTATAGCTCGCAAGTTGGAAACTTTCGGCACAATGAAAGCGGGTGTCGCGCTGGGATCGAACTTGGGCGATCGGTTCTCTTATTTGCGCGCCGCGCGAAAAGGGATTGCCGCTCTGGAAGGGGTTGTGCTTCCGATCCTGGCGTCTCCAATTTACGAAACAGACCCGATCGATTGTGAGCCAGGCGCGACGAATTTCCTGAACGCGGTCGTGGAGTTTACCTATCAGGGTGAAGTCCTGGAGCTGTTTGATAAGCTGAAACAACTTGAGATCGCTTTCGGCCGCCCTTCCAGTCATAAACGTAACGTCTCGCGACCGATCGATGCCGACCTTTTGTATTTTGGGGATATGACCTTAAAGAGCGAAAGACTGACGTTGCCGCATCCGCGAATAGAGGGGCGAAAGTTTGTGTTGGCGCCACTGGCAGATATCCGGCCGGAATTGGTCTTGCCCGGACACACCGATACGATTCGTGAGTTGCTCGCATCGTTACCGCAATCGGGTAAAGTGGTCCGCCTAACCAACGAATGGGACGCTCCATGAAATATTTGAGCGAAATGAAGCACAGCGGTGAGAAGATCACCGCTCTTACTGCCTACGATTATCCCACGGCCCGCTTGCTCGACGAAAGCGGGATTGACATCATTTTAGTGGGGGATTCGCTGGGCATGGTGGTGTTGGGCTACGAAGACACGACCCAGGTTACGCTGGCCGATATGTTGCATCACACGCGGGCGGTCACCCGCGCGGTGACACGCGCATTGGTTGTCGCGGATTTTCCAATTCGCACCTACGACACGCCGGAACAAAGCGTGGCAACGGCGCGGGAATTAGTCGGAGCAGGGGCGAAGGCGGTCAAACTCGAGGGCGGAGTTTCGCACGCGCGCCGGATCGAAGCCATTGTCCAGGCCGGCATTCCCGTCATGGCGCATATCGGGATGTTGCCCCAAAGCGTGCGGGAAGAAGGCGGCTATAAATTGAAAGGCCGAACCCAGGCGGAGGTGGAGCAGCTGATGCAGGACGCTCACGCAGTGGAGAAGGCTGGGGCGTTCGCGGTGGTTTTGGAAATCGTTACCCCGGAAACGGCAAAGCAGATTACGAACGCGATCGGCATTCCGACAATAGGAATCGGTTCCGGCGAGTATTGTGATGGGCAAATTCTGGTCACGCACGACCTGATCGGACTGTTTCCGTGGTTCACCCCGAAATTTGTTTCTCCAGCAGCGCGGGTGGCCGACGAGATACGGCGCGCGACCATGTCATTCATAGAACGAACGCGGAATGGAAGCGCGTTGTCTAATAGGCCACGGCTTTGACAGGTTGCGAACGAGGCCATTCCTTTTCACCACATGAAAGTCTCGGAATATGAATATGGAGAGTTTGGAAACGCCCTGCTTTCGGCCCGGAAACAGAGGAGTTGGCTGTGGTTTGGATTTCTTGTTTCGGTAGCGCTCCATCTCGTTCTCTGCACGTACTTTTACCGGACGCGTTTTCATATCGGAGAAACGGGAGCAGCCAGTCCGCCTCAGCCTCCGGCATTCAAAATGAGAAGTGTCGATCTGGCACCGCAGTTGGATAAGAACAGCATGGATCCGACAAATCCCGCGGCTAAGCCAAATCAGGACAACACGCAGGAACAACTTCCGGACGAGAAAAAATCTTTCGACAAACTATTGCAGGATGTGCAGGCAAGTGCGGCCATGCCGGACGA
>JBEEGU010000061.1:0-8704 GCA_041167025.1 Verrucomicrobiota bacterium | reverse complement strand
TGTTGGTGACGTGATAAATGAGAATAAAGGAAAGCTAAAGGAGAAATACTCGAGTCTCGGGCGGTTCTGCTAAATTCGACATCAGCGGATGCAATCAACCGACTAACGCGCGATAGTAAAAACTCTTATGCCGTTTCGCGCCCTGCAGCTCTCTCCTCAAGTTCTTCAAGCCATCCAGGAAGCTGGTTATACTGAACCCACTCCGATTCAGCTCGCTGCCATCCCCGAGGTGCTGTCCGGACATGACGTCATCGGGATTGCGCAGACCGGCACGGGAAAGACAGCCGCATTCGTTTTGCCCATT
Source organism: Verrucomicrobiota bacterium (assembly GCA_041167025.1). Lineage (GTDB taxonomy): Bacteria > Verrucomicrobiota > Verrucomicrobiia > Chthoniobacterales > UBA10450 > DATFCK01. The sequence continues at coordinate 8,400 of JBEEGU010000061.1, read as the reverse complement.
CTCACCAAACTGGCCGCGACCGGACGGGACGGTAAACCGCGCAGGATGCGGACGCTCATCGTCGCGCCGACACGGGAACTCGTCGTGCAAATTGAAGAGAATGTTCGCGCTTACGCAAAACATCTTCCTTTGCGGATGGCGACAGTTTTTGGCGGCGTCAGTGAACGCCCGCAGATTGAAGCACTGCGTTCCGGTGTCGACCTTGTCGTGGCCACGCCGGGGCGATTAATCGACTTGATGGGGCAGCGGCACGCCAATTTTTCTGGAGTCGAATTTCTCGTGCTCGATGAAGCCGATAGAATGCTGGACATGGGCTTCCTTCCGCCGATCCGCCAAATCGTGAAGGCGTTGCCGCGGGACAGACAGACGCTCATGTTCTCGGCTTCGCTCTCGCGCGAAATCGAGGCATTGACCCACGAATTTCAGCGTTCCCCAAAAATCATTGAGATAGGCCGCCGAGCCAATCCCGCTGAAACCGTCACCCAATTCGTTTACGACGTGCGTCCGCATTTGAAGCCGGCTCTCCTTCTCCATCTGCTGTCGGATCCGCAATTCGATACCGTGCTTGTCTTTACTCGCACGAAGCACGGCGCCGATCGCATCGCGCGCCGACTCGAGGGCAGTGGAATCAAGACCGGCACAATTCATTCGAACCGTTCGCAAAATCAGCGGCTGCGCGCCTTGAAGGATTTCAAATCCGGAGCCGTGCGCGTGCTGGTCGCGACCGACATTGCCGCGCGAGGGATCGATGTGGATGGGATTTCCCACGTGGTGAACTACGACTTTCCCATGCACTCAGAAGATTACGTTCATCGCATTGGCCGCACGGGTCGCGCTCATGCCGTGGGCGACGCGATTAGTTTCGTTACGCCGGAAGATCAGAGCCAATTGCGTTCGCTCGAGCGCTTCATCGGGCGCGGAATTGTGCGAAAAAAGGCAGAGGGATTCGATTACAATGCGGCCGCGCCGCCGCGGGAAGAGCGGGGCAGGGGAGAGGCACGGTCGTCCCGACCGATTAAAGTAGAACCGCGATTGCCGGGAAATTCTCCGCGCGGCAGCGGCGATCCCACCCAGCGCAATGGCGGAGGGCGTTTTCGCGATTTTTCATCGGCGAGCCAGCCGCGAAGAAGGTCGTATCGCAGGCACCGATGATCGGATCTTTGAGATAACGGCAGATCTTAGAGGCCCTGCTTCATCTTGATTGCTGGTGGAGGTTCGACGTGGCCCCCGAATCCTTTACGCATCGCTGAGAGGATTTTTTCAGCGAAGGAGTGCTCCATCCGGGAACGGAAACGCGTGTACAGTGCGGTCGAGAGCACTTCAGCGGAAACACCTTCTTCCAGAGCCGCCGCGATCGCCCACCGCCCTTCCCCAGAGTCTTCGACAAAGCCGGAGTAGGCCTCCAGGTTGCCGTCACTTGCCAGGGCGGTCGCAGTCAGGTCGAGCAACCATGAGGAGATCACACTCCCGCGCCGCCACAACTCGGCAATGTCTGCAACGTTCAAATCGTAGGAAAGTCCCGCCGGTAGATTTTCAGAATTGGCACCTCGCAGAATATCGAACCCCTCCGCATAGGCCTGCATGAGGCCATATTCAATTCCATTATGGATCATTTTTACGAAATGCCCGGCGCCGGCCGCGCCACAATAGAGATACCCTTGTTCGGCGGTACCTCTGGGTTGCTCCCGGCCGGGCGTCTTGGGAATATCGCCCGTTCCGGGCGCGAGCGTGGCGAAGATTGGGTTTAGCCGTTGCGCAGTGGATTGATCGCCGCCGATCATCATGCAATAACCGCGTTCCAGGCCCCAGACCCCGCCGCTGGTGCCGGCATCTAGATAGTGGATGCCGCTTGATTTAAGCATCGCGCTGCGGCGAACGTCGTCCTTATAGAACGAGTTACCACCGTCAATGATCGCGTCACCTGCCGCCAGGAGCTTGGAAAGCGCGACGACCGTTTCTTCCGTTGGCGCACCCGATGGAAGCATGATCCACACAGCGCGGGGGACATTGAGTTTTTTAACAACTTCTTCAAGCGAGGACGCGCTTGTCGCGCCTTCCTTCGCCAGGGCGTTCACCGTCTCTGCGTTCCGATCATAGACCACGCATTCATGTCCGCCCTTCTTCAGGCGTCGCGCCATGTTCGCGCCCATCCGGCCCAACCCAATCATTCCGATTTGCATAATTCATCCCTCCAGTTCAGTAGTTCAAGCAGCGCGATTGGATCTTGTCGAGGAAACCGTTTCGGCCGTTCGTGACGCGAGGGCGGCTCGCACGAGAGGAGCGACACTCGTCCCGAGCAGCTCGATCGCACGCAGGAGCTTCATGTGTGGCAATGCCGCAACGCTCATCTGAAACGTGAGACGGGAGATGCCGCCCAAGGCGTCGTTCACATGCAAGATTTTTTCCGCGACGGTTTCCGGATCTCCCACGATGAGCGCTCCGGTGGGCCCGAGCAAGGCGTCGTATTGCGCACGGGTGACGGGTGGCCAGCCGCGTTCCTTGCCGATGTCAGAAAAGCTTTTCGCATAACCGGGAAAGAAGTCGTCTGCCGCCTTTGCCGTAGTTTCGGCGACGTAGCCTAACGAATGGATGCCCACCTTGAGCTGGTCCGGACGATGGCCGGCGCGCTGGCCGGCTTCGCGGTAACGATCAATCAGCGGCCGAAATCGGTGGGGCTCGCCACCAATGATGGCGACCATGAGCGGTAGCCCGAGTGTGCCAGCCCGAACAAAGGAGCCGGGAGTACCGCCGACGCCAAGCCAAACCGGCAACGGATTCTGGAGCGGGCGCGGATAAACTCCCTGCCCGGTGAGGGGCGCGCGGTGTTTGCCCGACCAGTGAACATGGGTGTTCTCGCGGATGTTCAGAAGCAGGTCGAGCTTCTCCGCGAAAAGCGAATCGTAGTCTTCGAGCTCCAGCCCGAAAAGGGGAAACGCTTCGATAAATGAGCCGCGTCCGGCGACGATCTCCGCCCGCCCGTTGGACAGCAGATCGAGAGTAGCGAACTCCTGGAAGACGCGCACCGGGTCCGCTGCGCTTAGCACCGTGACGGCGCTCGTTAGTCGTATGCGGCGTGTTCGGGCTGCAGCGGCGGCGAGGATCACCGTTGGCGCGGAATCGAGGAACTCGCGCCGGTGGTGTTCACCGATGCCAAATACATCGAGGCCAACCTCGTCAGCGAGCGCGATTGCCTCGAGTAACTCGCTCAAATGTCGTGCGGGATCGATGGCCCGCCCGGCCGCGTCAACGGTTGCCGCTACGAAACTGTCTACGCCGATTTGCATTAGTGCTCCTTAAGCTGGTTTCTTGCGGAGCGTCTTCAGTGCGCCGCCCCACGCGATGAGCTGATCCAACATGTCGTTAACCGACTGTTCCTTTGTCGTCCCGGGCTTGAATAGACTGAAGTTTTCGAAGTCGGTAAACATGGAGAGCAAAACCTGGTTGCGCACGGTGGCCATTTGCACCTCGGCCAATACCAGGCGCAGCTGCTCGACCGCGCGCACTCCGCTGACGCCGCCGTAGCCAACGAAACCGGCCGCCTTGTTGTTCCACTCTGCGAACAAAAAATCGATCGCGTTCTTGAGCGCGCCGGGAATGCCATGGTTGTACTCGGGTGTCACGAAAACATAGGCATCGAACGTGTCGATCTTGGCGGCCCACGCTTTCGTGTGCGGCTTACTGTATTGGCCCATAATTGGCGGCAGCGGCTCATCGAGCAGCGGCAGGTTGAAATCTTTGATGTCCACGAGTTCGAACTGGGCGTCGCTGCGCTTTTGCGCGACTTCGTAAACCCATTTACCCACGGCTTCGCCGTTGCGACCCGGCCGCGTGCTTCCGATTATAATGGCAATCTTGAGCATAAATTCCTCCTTCGTCATCTTACTTATCCCAGCCCCTGAGCCGGAACGCGTGGCTGCAATAGCCGATCGAACGCGGAACGGACACTCAAGAACACGACGATCCAGAGTACCGTCACGACCAGCGCCAAAGGCAGACCGCTCGGGAGCATCAATATGTGGATGAGCAGAATGTTGACGATGATCGGAGCGAGTAGCGTTAGCGCGAGTGGGATGTAGCGATTGAAGAGGAGCAGGACCGCCGAAATGACTTGGAGCAGAAATATCGGGACTAGATAATGGGAGACAAAGAGCGCTCCGATGAACTGGCCAGCGGTTCCGGACGGGGGAGAGCTGGGAATGAAATGGAGGAAGCCGTTCAGTCCGAAGACGAGAAAGATCAGGCCAAGAAGGAAACGGGCGATGACAATGGTTATTTTCATGTTATGATTCTTTAATTGACTAACAGTATATTGACATCAATATACTTGCGGTCAAGTAATAAATTGCAATGAAACGGGAACGCCCCACCAAAACACAGGACTCGGCCGGCGTGCATGTCTGGCTCGTTTTCATGAAAGCCTTTCGAGCACTGCTTCCTCACGCCGCCGAAAGCATCAAGCGGACAGAGCTGGGCGACTCCGATTTCCGTGTCCTCGAAGTTCTCCTCCATAAGGGACCGCTGCCGGTGAATACCATCGGCCCCAAGGTCTGGCTCACTCCGGGATCCATCAGTGTGGCAGTCGATCGTCTGGTTAGGAAAGGACTGGTTTCGCGCAAGGATCGGGCCGGAGACCGGCGAGTGCGCCAGGTAGAACTAACCGCGAAAGGCCGGGCGCTGATCACGCGGGGGTTTCGCGAGCACGCTGCGGCCATGGAATCTGCGATCAGCGCCCTTTCCAAAAATGAGCGGCTTGCGTTGCTTCGGCTTTTGAAAAAACTGGGAAAGAACGCGGCGGAAACCAGTTGATCAACGTCGGTCAAGAATGAAAGGTTCTCGCCGTTCGACGCGACAATCGTCGCTGAAGTGCTCGAAAACGTCACGAAACAGCGCTCATGATCCGCGCTGAATTGAACTAAGCGGCTTCTTCGCTGGCCGCACCTTCGCTCGCATGAGTCCCGCTCTTGCGCTCGCGCAGAAAACCGCCGCTCCGTTTCGAGAGTACGGCAGCGACCTCCGAAACAATCGAAAGCGCGATTTCCTCGGGGGCTTCGCTGGCGATGTCGAGTCCGGCAGGCGCGAACAGGGACCTGCCCTCTTCGTTGAAGTCGAGCGGCCGGTACTCGGTGAGCCGGGCCAGCAACTCGCCATGGCGTTTTCTTGGCCCGAGCAATCCAATGTATCGGAGCTGGAGGGGCAGAAGCCGATCAAGCGCGAGGAGATCGCGCCCGAAATTGTGAGTCATGACAATCGCGGCCGTTTGGGTGTCCGGACGGAAATCTTCGGTTAATTCTGAAGGATGAACGAAATGTTCGACGACCCAGCCGAGAGTTCGAGAGAGCTGAGTGATCGGCTCGATCTCCGGCCCGGTGCCGAAAAGTAATAGTCGGACAGGAAGCGCCACCGTATCTATTAAGATGCCGCGCCGCTCTGCTACGAGAGCATCGACGGTCAGAACTTCGGAACCAAGCGAGCCGCCTTCAAAGCAGGTGCGAATTCGGCAGACCTCTCGATTCTTGAGCAATCGACCAACTGCGGTGATGAGATTGCCGCTGAGTCCTGCCGCGGGAAGTGGCTCGATGAGAATTTTCAGCTGTCCATCGCATCCGTAAAGACGATTCGTATCAAATGACAGCAACATCGCTGAAGCATCGGTAATGACACCTTGTCCATGCCGGCCAATTTCCTCTTCCAAGCAACCACCGCTCAGAACACCTAGAGTGCTACCTTCGGAATCCACAAGGAGACGAGCGCCCACTTTGCGATACGTCGACCCTTGCGTTTCAACCAGCGTGGCAAGCGCCCAGGAACGCGAAGGGTCCTGCTCCACACGCCGAATAATTTGTTGCAGCGCTTTCACGCTTTAACTCAAAACGGAAGAGGTCAGCAGATCTTCGATCTTTACCGGCAGCTCGCGCACCCGAACGCCTGTCGCGTGGTGCACTGCCGCGGTGATGGCGGCGGCGATGCCGGCCAGACCGATCTCGCCGATCCCGCGGGCGCCAAGTTCATTGATCTCCTTGTCGGGGAAATCGACGAAATGCACATCGAGCTTCGGAACGTCGGCGTTTACCGCTACCATATAGTCGGCCAAATTGCTGTTGATGGGCGCGCCATTTTGCGGGTCGTAAGTCGTGTGCTCTAACAGCGCCATGCCGATTCCCATCACGACTGCGCCTTCAATTTGGTTGCGTCCGGCGAGTGGATTGAGGATCCGGCCGGCATCGATCACAGTCACCACGCGGTTGACGCGCAACCGGGCGATCTCCGGTTGCCATGTGACTTCGACAAAGTGACAGCCAAACGAGTGCGTCGAGAACTTTGGTTTTTTCTGACCGAACGTTGCTTCCCCTTTGCCGCTGCCTGTGACTAGGCGGAGATTTGCGCGCTGCAGTAAATCCGCGAACGGCACGCCGCCGGCCGGGCCATCCGCCTTCACGAAAACCCGGCCGTTTTCAAAGGCCAATTCATCTGGCTTGCGTTTTTCGAATGGCGATCCGGCCGTTGTCGTTGCAACGCTCAGCAGTGACGCAATCGCATTGTCAGCGGCCCCAAACACAGCTGGAACGAGCGATCCCGTCGCCATCGAGCCACCTGAAACCGGACCTTCGGGGAGTGATGTATCGCCGAGCACCACTTCGACTTTGTCGAGCGGCACCCCGGTTTTATGGGAGGCAAGCTGTGCCAGGATGGTGTAGGTGCCGGTGCCGATGTCCTGCGCGCCGGACGCAACGCGGGCGGTGCCGTCGTCACGCAGCTCCACATTGGCCTCAGCGGCAAATCGCGCCGCGACCCATGCACACCCCGCCATACCCCAGCCGAGAATCAACCCGTCGGCCTTCATCGAACCGACCTCCGGCGTGCGCTTCGACCAACCGAACTCTTTCGCGCCAAGCTCGAGACACTCGAGAAAATGTCGTGACGAAAAGGGAATGCCTAACGACTCGTCTATTTTTGGCTCATTCAGGACCCGTAGCCGAACCGGATCGATTTTGAGTTGATCGGCCAGTTCGTTCATCCCGGACTCGGTGGCGTAGAGCCCCGGCACGGCGCCTGGGCCGCGCATATCGGACGGTGTGCCGATGTTGCGTTTAGCGCGTCCGAACTTTACCCGGAGGTTTGGTACACTGTAATGAAACGCCGTCGCTTCACCGCAATTCTCGTGATAATCATCGAGAATCGATCGGTGATAAACGTAATCGTGCTGGAGCGAGACCAGCTTACCTTCGGGGGTGGCACCGAGCCGCACTCGCTGCTGGGTGCGCGCGCGATGACCAACCGATTGGAACATCATCTTGCGGCTGAGCACGAGTTTGACTGGCTTGCCAAGTTGCCGCGCCGCCGCGGCTGCGAGCGGACAATGCGTCCACGGCCAGAGCTTGCTGCCGAAACCCGAACCGACGAACTTGGTGATGACGCGCACATTCTCTTTCGGCAAACCGAACATTTGCGCAAGGACGCCCCGCATATTGAAGATTGCCTGCGATTCCTCGTAGAGCGTCAGCATCGTGCCATCCCAGATCGCGGTCGTTCCCTGTAGCTCGATGGGATTGTGCGTTTCGGCCGGTGTGACATAGGTTTGGTCGAGCTTGACCGGCGCGCTTGCGAAGGCGGCCTCAGCGTCGCCGCGCTCGCTTTGTAGGCGTTTCTCCGGACCGTAGCTGGTGGGAACCTCTTCCGGATCATTGTCGGCTTTGAGATCGTGTTCGACGTTCGGTTTCTCCTTGTCATACGTCACGCGGACCGCATCGGCAGCGCCTTTGGCTGCCTCGAAAGTATCTGCCACCGCGAGCGCGATGTATTGGCCATAGTAGCGAACGATGTCGTCATCGAACGGCGGGCGCCGCTCTACACAGATCCCGTCCATACCCTTTCCCATGATCGATCGAAAAACCTTTCCGAGATTTTCACGATGAAAAATCGCGCGCACTCCGGGCATCTTTTCCGCGGCGGCCGTGTCGAGTTGCCGGATCTTGCCGTTAGCGATCGTAGCCTCGATCGGCACGGCGTATAACATTCCGGGAAAGTGGAAATCAGAGGCGTACTGCGCTGTTCCGCTCACCTTCAGCGGGCCATCTATCCTGGGCGTCTCTCGACCGATTGGCGACGTCGTCTGGGTTTGTGTTGGCATGTTGCTATTCGTTAGGCAGTCTGGGTCGCCAGCTTCAGCGCATGCACCAGGCAACGTTTGGCCAACTCTATTTTGAAGCCATTTTGACTCTGAGGCTTGGCGCCCCGGAGCGCGGCATCGGCGGTTTTCTGGAAAAGGGCTTGCGTGGCCTGCTGGCCTGTTAATGCATCTTCGGCATCAGTAGACCTCCAAGGCTTTGTCCCCACGCCACCGAGCGCGATGCGCGCGCGCGTAATTTTCCCGTTTGCAGCTGTGATCACAACCGCGGCGGA
>JBEEGU010000060.1:0-3320 GCA_041167025.1 Verrucomicrobiota bacterium | reverse complement strand
TGACCACCATCCGTGCTGCGACCTACTGGCCCGCGGTCATGATGAAAGTCGACAAGGATTACGGCTCCATTAGTGAAGGTAAATACGCCGATATCATCGCGGTCAAAGGCGACGTCCTCCGTTACATCGACCTCCTGCAGCGCGTCGATCTCGTGATCAAACACGGCAAACGCTACAAATAAGAATAGGGTTGCCGAGCGCGAAAGTGGATCGTGCGATCCGCGCATAGGCTAAATCATAACGCCGCAATGCGCTCCATCGTAAATTCAAGCGCTTGGCACAAGCGCTTCTACAGAAACATCACGCTGCCGCGCGCCGTTTTTGTTTAACCAACGTGGACGTGGGCCGTCGCGCTCCGTTCCCCGTTGCGCTGCGCTTCACTTTGACCGATCGGCTGCGATTGATGCTTTCCTGCAAAACCTTTACCAGATCGACGACATTGGTGCTGCGCGGCGCCGACACGGGCGCAGCGGGCAACTGTTTGTTCTGCGCTTTTTGTTCGATCATTTCCATGACCGCTTCGCGATATTCGTCGCGATACTTTTCCGGCTCCCAAGGCGTGGACATACTCTCGACCAGCGTCTGAGCCATTTTAAGTTCTTTCTCATTCAGCGCAGTGGATGGCCCGCGACTCAACTCTTCCGCACTCAGAATCTCTCCGGCAAAATGCATCAGCTCCAGGATCAGGAACAATCCGTCGGGCTTGACCGCTGCGAGGTGTTCGCGATTGCTTATGACCACCTTGGCGATGCCGATCTTGCCTGTCCCGCTCAGTGCCTTGTGCAGAAGCGCATATGCTTTCTCGCCGCCTTTCTGCGGTTCAAGAAAATAAGGTTTATAGAAAAATTTTGGATCAACCTGTTCAAGATCAACAAAATCCGTGATCTCGATCGAGTGCGTCGATTCAATTTTCACCTTCTCGAAATCTTCGTCGCTCAATACGATGTAGCGCCCACGCTCGTACTCGAACCCCTTCACGATCTCGTCCGACGGAACTTCCTTCATGTCGGCCTCGGCCACCTTCTTATACTTGATCGGGCTAAGGTCCGTCTTGCGGAGCTGACGAAAACTGAGCTTTTCCTCCCGGGTTGCGGGGTAAACGGCGATCGGGATGTAAACGAGCCCGAATGAGATGCTGCCTTTCCAGGTCGGACGCATAGGTTTAGCGAGGGAATGTCGTTTCCACTAATTGTGAATAAATGTCAATAACGTTCTCCCGAAGCACGGCAGCACGAACCATTCCTCCATGCTTTGGGCGTCCCTGGCGTTTTCGAAAGACTAGCGGCGCGACCGACGCAAGATCAGAGACAGGCCGGCGAGACATAACAACGCCCCGATGTTCGGTTCGGGGACCGCATGTATGTTATCGATCCCGAGCTGGGCGGTCACCAGATCGCCCGTCAAGTTGCTTGCGCCCGCTTCATTGATGATCCGCAATTCCCCCACATTGCCAAAGAAAATGCCGTAATCGGAGGGACCGCCAATCGAAATCAAATCATTCATCGCGATTGAGAAGGTAGCGTGTTGCCATTGCCCTGGCGCCAACGTGAATGCGGAAGAAAGATAACCGGGCGTGGAGCTGGGCCCGTTAAAAGGTCGGAAAGCAAGCCGCACAGAAAGCGTGGAGAACCCCAGATTCTCAAGATCCATCTCGATCGTTGTGATCCCCTGCCCGATATAATCACCAGTCCATTGCGCTAGGTTGAAGGTCGTTAGTCTCGGACCGGGCCCGCTGGTGTTGGATGTCGCCCGCAGAAAACTGTCACCTGCGCCGGCCGGTCCTCCGGTCCCAACATTTACGACCGCCGGCGCGCCTCCGCCGCCATGCATCCAGTTTTGCGTGGTGCCATCCTGAAAATCATCGAGCTGACCGGCAACAATCGAGGATTGGACTGGAGGCACACAAATGAGCGACGCGAAAAGAATAAGGATGCGGAGTTCAGGTCTCATCGTGATCGACATACTCTTTTATCTGCTCGACGCGGATTCGAAAAGACGGAAAAGGCCTGGCGCGAATTCCGCCGCGCATTCTGCTATCGACGCCCTGCGAACCAAAGCTGGCCTTTGTAAGTGCCGGCGAACGGAATCGCACACACAGTCGTCGGAGAGCTGGCCGCCCCCTCGAAAGTTCCGTCTCCGAAAAGGTTGCTCAGATCACCGGTACCGTCGTGGATCACCCAATGCGCCGTAAAAGTGTCATTCGCACTCGTCGTGCCCACATAGTTCATTCTAAATGTGCCGGTCTTTCCCGCGACGGAACCCGTAAAAACACCGCTCCCGTAAAACACTGCCGAACCATCGGGATGCACGAAGTCATATTCGGTGCCGATAAAACTGCCGGAGAGGGTTCCGGTCAGAGTTTCGGTAATTGATACCGTGAGAAATGAATTAGGGCCGACCGGATGGGTATCGGTAACGACATTGCAGTCGGACCAATTACCACTCGCGGAAATTGTGGGAGGAGGAGGGGTAGGCGAAGGTTTGCGGGCGTGTGAGGTGGCCGGCGAAAAGATTAGAGCGACGAGTGCCGATGCACAGAGAGCGAGTCGAGAGATTTTAATTGATTTCATAAATAAATGCAGCTGCCGCTATTGTAGTATTCTCTGGAGTCTTCGTTCCAGCTCTTTTTTCGGCTTTGTTCATCTCGCGGACCTATGCCTTATTCCGCTACATTTCGGGTTCGAGCCCCAATACTGCGCCCTGCATTAATTGCTTGCCGTTCGACAATTAATTGCCCACTCTCAAACCTCCTTAGCAATCCATAAATATGAATAAATTCGTCCTTTGTTTAACCGCTGTTGTTGCAGCCGCGTTTGTCGTTTCTTGCGCTCATAAAGAAGAAACAGCCACAACGACTCATTCGTCGGCTTCGACCACCAAAAAATCGGCGTCTACGCCAGCGAAGAAAACCGGTGGAACCACCAGCACCTCAACATCCGCTTCGGCCAAGAAAAAGACTTCCACCACTGAAGCCTCTCCGTCGCCTTCGAAAAAGAAGAGCGCCACTTCCGAAGAGTCACCATCTCCTTCTCCGTCGCCCTCGCCTTCCGAAGGCCAATAATCATTCCCTTAAAACCGGACGTATGTCGGCCGACGCCATGTCGGCCGACATAACGTCAGGGGCAAGCAGTTTCCCGACACATACATCCCGTTTTCCGGGGTATTGCCACTGGTCGGCACGAGCCTGAGCGGACTGAACATTTATGTTCGCCGAGATGGCGCAGCCCGGTCGAAACCGCTGAGCCACTGCCGCGCTGTTACTTCTGTGGCGCGCGCAATTCCGCGAGATAATCCTCAACTGAAATTTCGGCGCTGCCGAT
>JBEEGU010000059.1:0-3979 GCA_041167025.1 Verrucomicrobiota bacterium | reverse complement strand
CGAAACCAAATCATTTGACTCCATTGTCGTAGGTACCGGTCCGAATGGATTGGCGGCGGCGATACATCTTGCCCAATCCGGTCTGCGGGTGCGGGCGCTGGAAGCGAATTCAACTGTGGGCGGCGGTGCACGCTCCGCCGAACTGACGCTTCCGGGATTCATGCACGACGTGTGCTCGGCCGTTCATCCGCTCGCGATCGGTTCGCCCTTCTTTCGTACATTATCTCTAGAGCAGCATGGGCTCGAATGGATCCATCCTGAGTTTCCACTGGCCCATCCGTTCGATGACGGGACTGCCGTGGTTTTGGCGCGGTCGGTTGAAGAGACATGTCGTAGACTGGGGAGAGACGGACCGGCCTACGACAAGCTGATGTCTGTCCTCGTTTCCGATTGGGAAAATCTCGCCAATGAATTTTTGCAACCGATGCTGCATTGGCCGCGCCATCCGCTGTTGCTGGCGAGGTTCGGCCGGCGCGCTTTGCGTTCCGCTGCGGGCGCAGCGGAAAGGTGGTTCCACAATCAGCCCGCTAAGGCGCTATTTGCCGGCCTAGCAGCGCACTCATTCCTTCCATTAAATCAAACGCCTTCTTTCGCTTTTGCGCTAGTGCTTAGTCTCGCGGGGCATGCGGTTGGTTGGCCGATGCCGCGAGGCGGGGCACAGGCGATCTCGCGAGCCCTCGCGGCACACCTTCAATCGCTTGGTGGCCAAATCGTTTTGAATAGACCTGTGCGCGACCTAGCGGACGCGCCATGCGCAGGACCGATCGTTCTCGATGTGACGACTCGTCAGTTCCTTCGCATTGCCGACCGGCAAATGCCGAAATCGTACCGCCGGAAACTGGAAGCATATCGATACGGACCTGGCGTTTTCAAAATCGATTACGCGCTCAACGCGCCGATTCCATGGCGGGCAAAGGAATGCCGCTCAGCCGGAACCATTCACGTCGGTGGAACATTAGCGGAGATTGCGGAGGCGGAATCAAGTGTGGCTAACGGCTTACACCCGGAAAAACCATTCGTCTTACTCGCGCAACCGACGCTTTTCGATTCTTCGCGCGCGCCGGAAGGCAAACACATTGCCTGGGCCTATACTCATGTACCGAACGGTTCGTCCATCGATATGACGGATCGCATCGAAACGCAGATCGAGCGTTTCGCTCCTGGATTTCACCAGATGATCTTGCACCGTCACGTCATGAAGTGCGCCGATTTGGAATCGAGCAATGCGAATCTTATCGGCGGTGATATCAATGGCGGGGCAGCCAATCTGTTTCAATTGCTGGCCAGACCGGTGTTATCACCGACGCCTTATCGAACACCGATCCCACGCGTCTATCTTTGCTCGGCATCGACGCCGCCGGGTGGCGGGGTTCATGGGATGTGCGGATTTCACGCTGCATCCGCTGCTCTAAACGATGCACGTGCCCGCATCTGGTAGAATATTGTAGGGTAAGCGCTCCGCTTGCCCTACCCGAGATTGGTAACGCGAATTCCGCCTCCAGAGTAAGGAAAGGTATCACCACATCCAATCTCCGGTTCATCGGCGTAATTTGAAGTACCTATGCCAGAACAAGAGACGATTGAGCGAGCTCGGAAAGATGCGGGCGAAGGCAAAGCGCCTTCCACTCAAGCAGGTGAATTCGTGCGTGAAGAGATGGAGCACATTCGAGAGGGAAAACATGGCGCCCGCTCCGCAAAACAAGCGATCGCTATTGGATTATCCAAGGCACGTCGTGCGGGCGTTCCATTGCCTGCCCCGAAAAAGGGGACAACATCACGGGGAACACGCAAACAAGCGAAACGTGAAAGCGCTAAAAGCCGCCGTCGAACGGGACGGCCATCGGTTAAGCGATCGCGCGCAGCCAAACAGGCGTTGAAAGACGAACCGCGCGCGGCCGCATCACATCGCGCGTTGTCACGGCAGGCGCACTTGGCCGCGCGCAAGCGAACCGCGGCCGAACGATCCCGCGCAGCAAAAAAAGCGGCCCGCACTCGAAAGAAACTTTAGCCCGTGGCTTCGACCAAACAACGCGCCGCCGCGAGCAAGAACATTAAGAAGGCGGCCAGAGCGGCTCGTAAAAAACGAACGATTTCGCATCTTTCCAAATCGACACGAAGAGCTCTTGGAAAAAAAGGAGCGCAAGCAGCTAGAAAGGAATCGCGGCATTAATCGGAGAGATCGGCGGGGATGTTAATGTTCCGGTAAAGCTCTTGCCCATCTTCCGGCACTTCCACGATGCGCAACGTTCCAGCCGCAACCAGCTGGCGTACGACGCTCTGCAGGGAAAAATCTTTGCCCGCAAGAGCCTTGTCGCAATCAGCCGCTACTTCGACCGGGTAGATGGCCGCTAACGGTTCAGCCCGATTGCCGATCATCGGAAGTAGCCCATGGCCCGGCTCAATTCGGTCGCACATACCTCCCAGCCAGGCCGCAGTCATCAATGGCATATCGATCGCCATAGTCAGCAAATGATCAGTTTGAATTCGCCGCAATGAAGCAGCCAGACCGCTAAGTGGGCCGCGGGAAGGCGGAACATCCGCCACAAAGTCCACGTTCGCCGGCCGCCACACCGGATCGGTTCGCCCGGAAATAAAAATCTCGGCCGGCTCTAGCTGTCGTAAGAGCTCAATCTGTCTTTTCCACAATGGAGCGCCGCTAAACAAAAGGGTAGCCTTGTCTCGGCCCATGCGACGGGACTCACCGCCGGCGAGCAGGACCGCACTGAATTTCATCACACTGCTTCCGCCATACGCGCGCCCGAACGCAATTCGCCATCGGTCAAAATTTGCGCCCGCAAACCGCCATGCCCTTCGAGGAAAGATTCCGCGCCCGGCGCGATCGCGCGATCCATCCAATAGCAAGGCCGGCACTCTCCCGTTCCATGAAACCGAATGCCTTGCACATCGAAGTTTTTCCCGATGAGTTCATTCAAATCAACGCCTCGGGTAATGACGTTACGGCGGACCAATGCCGGCGAACAATTCTGAAGGTCGAGGGCGTGACAAAGGTTATCGAAAACTTCGAGCGCAAAAAAAGTGATCTGCCCCTTGTATTCTTCTCGATAATCAAAGAAGCGGTCGCCGCGAATGCCGTGGCCAGCCACACATTCGATCATCGGCATCTCGACCGCCGGGTAGTCGTCCGGCTCACGGCCGTGGTGTCCAAAAAAATTGTGCCCGGGCGAAACGTAAAGATGACAGATTTCCACCGACGTAATGATACCATAAATTACCGTGAACCTCGCGGATATTGGCAATGAAAAAACCTGGCATCGGATCAGAAAAGGTTATTCGCCGGAAACGTGATGGCACTCTCGCCTATCTACCGGACGATCTGACTGTAGAAGAACCACTCGAAATTCGTCTCGGCCGAAAAACTCTGGCGACGACGATGAGAACCCCCGGCAATGATGACGAGCTCGCGGTCGGCTTTCTCGTGACCGAAGGAATTATTCGGACATGCGACGCAATTCAGAAATTGTCGCGACCCGCGGCTGCGCGCAATCGGGAGAATATTATCAGCGTCGATCTTTCGCCTAACATCAAAGTGAAACTCAAGCCGGCGCAGCGGTTCGGCACCATCTCAACCAGTTGCGGCATTTGCGGAAAGGATAGTATTGATGCGATTCGACTAAATTTTCCACCGATCCGCTCCCGGTCGAATGTACGCGTGAACATGGAAACGTTACTCGCGCTCCCCGAGCTTCTCCAAAAACACCAGGAGGATTTCGCCCGGACCGGGGGAATTCATGCGGCCGCTGTTTTCAATCTCGCTGGAGAACCGAAAATCGTGCGCGAAGACATCGGACGCCACAACGCCGTCGACAAGGTGGTAGGCCGTTCATTTCTGGACGGACTTTTACCTTTGGATCGGCACATCCTCCTCGTGAGCGGCCGCGCTTCTTTTGAGATCACACAGAAAGCGCTCGCCGCCGGGATTCCGATTGTAGCCTCAGTGTCCGCGCCATCCACACTAGCC
>JBEEGU010000058.1:0-4220 GCA_041167025.1 Verrucomicrobiota bacterium | reverse complement strand
CACATCTGGTTTTTCGCTACGCCAACGGGCGCACGCGCGAATTGGAAAATACGAACAAAGTTCTGAAACAGCTCCCATATTGCAACGGGATGAAAACGGGATACACCGAAGCGGCCGGGCATTGCTTGATTGCCAGTGGCGCGCGTCCAGGCCGCGACATTATTGTCGTGGTTCTGGGTGACAGCAAAGCCAACGTCTGGCGGGACGCCTCCGCCCTTCTCTCCTGGGGTTTATGGATGTAGGGATCGGCGCTTGACGCCATGAGCGACTTGTTCCGCGAAGGGCTGCAGACGCTTCGGGAAGGTTCGCTTGGTCAGCGCGATTACGAATTACCGGCTCAGATCCATGGGCCGGCCGATTCTCTGCCGCGCGTCACCCCGTCAATGAACCGCTCGACCTAGGGCGTGCGGGAAGAGGCCCAGTAGCGCAAAAGCGGCGACGGAACCAAAATTGGATTCCGATCCACGTCGTTTGGTCCTGCTGCCGGAATATCTCCCGGACCTTCAGCCGGCGGTGCGGGTTCTTGGGTAGCGGTATCGGCAGAGGCGTATTTCGCGGCCACCTTTTGCTCAAGAGTCTGATGTTGGGCGGTGGTTTGGCTCGTGCTCGAGCAGGCGGACAAAAAGGCGATGCTAAACAAACAGGCAACGGTTTCGATTTTCATGGTTGGGTAGGATACGATAACGAAGTCGATTACGGTGGACGGTCTCTATAATTACTATAATCAACTGTTTTAAGGCAAGCATTTTTTTCCCTAGGCAAATCGCTCTAAAATAGGCCCCAATTTTCGGATCGTCGCCTCCGGCCACAGCTTGCGATCTGTGATCAGGGCGGCATCCAGCGCAAAATGTTCGGGCCAGTCTGGTTTGGTCGGTATGCGCGGAATGACTTCAAGCAGGATCTTTTTTGCTGTCTCCGCATTTGCCTGCAAGTGACCAAAAACGGTCTGCGCCGAGACCGGTTCCTCTTCTACTTTCCAACAATCGTAGTCTGTAATCATTGCGATGGTGGCAAGCGCGATCTCCGCTTCCCTGGCCAGCTTCGCTTCCGGTAAATTGGTCATGCCAATGACATCAAAGCCATTGTTGCGATTTAATTCCGATTCTGCCCGGGTAGAGAATGCCGGTCCATCCATGTTCACATAAGTCCCGCCATTGTGCACGACCACGCCCACCGACCGAGCGCATTCCGCAATGATGTTTCGCAGGTTTGCGCTGACGGGCTCGGCAAAAGAAATATGGGCAGCGATGCCCTCGCCAAAAAACGTGTGCTCGGCCCGACGGCTGGTACGGTCGTAAAATTGCGAAGGAAGCAGGACGTGACGGGGCTCGTATTTCTCCCGCAAACTTCCTACCGCGGTTACGCAGATCACCCAGCGCACATTGAGCATTCGGAGCGCGTAAATGTTCGCGCGGTGATTTAATTCGTGCGGTAAAAGACGATGGCCGCGGCCGTGTCGTGGCAAAAAGTAGACTTGTCGTCCATGCAGATTACCTCCAATAAATGCATCAGAGGGCGGCCCGAACGGGGTTTTGATCTCGTGCTCGGTCGAATCGCGCAGCTGCTCCATTTGGTAGAGACCGCTGCCGCCAATAATTCCAATCGCTGGAGTTTCCTGCGCCATTCGAGTTGATCTAAGCGGAAACCGAGTTGAAATGAAAAGCCGATAATAAAAATGGTACTTCGGTGAACCGCCGCTACCTCTCTCGGCCTATCCCTGTAGACGCTTCGCTCTGCGAAGCGCGCCGCTGACGTCCACTTACGCACGCGTCGCGTCGTTCAGAGAGCGACGTCTACAGACGCGCAGTCGTCAGGGAACCCCTTGGCCCCAACGCCCCTTCGCCAAAACCCAAATACCCTGTACCCCAAAAAGTTGTCATCCTGAACGGAATGAAGGACCTCACAAAGTCCCGCCAATCAGACAAGTTATTTTGCGCGATCTCGGAGCCTAGTCGAGGTCCCTCGCTCGCGCTCGGGATGACAATGCAAGAGAAGCTAGCGAACGATGTGGCGGGCTGCCGCCGCGCGTGTATTATTTTTGCCCGTTCATGCCCAAATTTTTTATCAAAACCTACGGCTGCCAAATGAATGAACGCGACTCGGAACAGGTCGCACATTCGTTGATTCATCGAGGGTATGAACGGGTGGAGCGCGAAATCGATGCAGACGTCGTGCTTCTCAACACTTGTAGCGTACGTGACATGGCCGACCAAAAAGCCATCGGCAAAATGGGTATGCTCGGTCGATTGTCGAAGGATCGGCCGGAGGTTGTTTTTGGCTTTCTCGGCTGTATGGCGCAAGCAAGAGGCGCGTCCTTGCTGAACAATCTGCCCCACGTGGATCTGGTCGTAGGAACGCAAAAATTCCATCGTGTCGCCGATTATGTCGACCAGGCGTTGGAGCGAAAGCGGCATCGCCGCATGGACGACCCGCGTTTTTCGATTGTCGATGTAGAAGAAGAACCCAGTTCCCAGGAAACGATTCGCGAGCAACAACTCGCGCCGAAGCAGGCGACCGCTTTTGTTTCGATCATGCAGGGGTGCAACATGCATTGCACTTTCTGTATCGTTCCTCAAACACGCGGCGCGGAACGCAGCCGCACCATTTTCGAAATCGTCCGGGAGGTGCGCGATTTAGTCGATCGCGGCGTGAAAGAAGTGACACTGCTCGGGCAGATCGTAAATCTTTATGGACGTCACGAATTTCCGTGGCGCGACTTTCCAAGTTGCGATCCAAAAACACCGCAAGTTCGAAACTTGCGCCAGTCTCCATTCGTCCAGTTACTCGAAGCCGTACATGAAATTGATGGCCTCCATCGTCTCCGCTTCACTTCGCCGCATCCAATCGGTTTTCGCGAGGACCTCGTCGATGCGCTCGCGCGCTTGCCCAAGCTGGCCGAACACGTTCATCTTCCTCTCCAATCTGGTTCGAACAAGATTCTCAAGGCGATGCATCGCGGCTATACCGCGGAAAAGTATGTTGATCTGGTCGATCGAATCCGAAACGCCCGACATGGGGTTGCCTTCACCACGGACGTCATTGTCGGTTTTCCGGGCGAAACCGAAGCCGATTACCTTCAGACCCGCGATTTGGTCGAGAACATCCAATTCGATAATGCATTCGTTTTTCGTTACTCGCCGAGGCGTGACACGCCGGCTGCGGACATGCCCCAGCAGGTTGAGGAGAGTGTGAAGGAAGAGCGGAATCGCGATCTGTTGTCAGTCGTGAATGATTCGGCGCGACGCAGCGGCGAACGCCTGGTCGGCCAGAACGTCGAAGTTTTGTGTGAAGGCCCAAGCAAGACGAATCCAAATCGGCTGACGGGCCGCACCAGTTCGAACAAGATCGTCGTGTTCGAAAATGAGGCCGGCCTCGCGGGCTGCCTTCTTGATGTCCACATCGAGCACGCGAATGGTTTCAGTTTAATCGGAAGGCGATTAACTTAGCAGACGCATCCAATTCTATGCTCTACCAAATTTCTCTGCAAACCGCCGGCGTCGCCGTCGGAATATTCCTGCTCCTGATCAGTCTGGCCGGGCTGACGAAGCCCGCTATTCTTCAAACATGGGCCAAACGGCTGCCCCGTTCTCGCGCTGCCGGAGTTGTTTTACTGAGCGTTGCTTTTGCCTGGAGCATGTGGCTGCTCGCTACGATGGAAATGGGCGAATTTTCGAATTTCCGGCGGCCTCTTCTGATCGTAGTGCCGATTGGATTTCTGCTCGTCCTGCGGTTCGTCGACGAATTTCTGGCGGTCCGGTCCCTGGGTATTCTTTGCCTGCTTGCGGCCGAACCGCTGATCGACGCCGCGTTCCTGCGCTATGAGCCATCGCGGCTGATTGTCACTGTCTTTGCGTATCTCCTCGTTATCGCCGGACTCTTCTGGGTAACGATGCCTTACTTGTTGCGCGATCAAATTGATTGGAGTGCACACAGCAATATGCGTTGGCATTTCCTCCATGGAATCGCCCTGATTTACGGAGCCGTTACGCTCGGGCTTGCGCTCACCCTGTTTTAACATGCGACGCCGCCACGCTGGCGGACGAAGCATCTGCCGATACGCTAGCCGCCAGAGCCGGCGATGAAGCGGATCCTGGTCATCCGAGGTGGCGCGATCGGGGATTTCATTTTGACCTTGCCCGCGCTCAAGGCTCTGCGCGATTGGCAACCGAACGCTCACATTGATGTGCTCGGTTATAAACACATCGCCGAGCTGGTGAACG
>JBEEGU010000057.1:0-6692 GCA_041167025.1 Verrucomicrobiota bacterium | reverse complement strand
TCCGGAGCAAACACCGCCACTTCGTATCCATGGAGGCTCATTGCGCGGAATTCTCTACAATTCGCCTATCGCCAGCGCCCAGGTCAAAAGTGCCGTGCTACTCGCAGGTCTCTTCGCCAAAGGTAAGACCACCGTGAACGAGCCTTCGGCCAGCCGTAATCACACCGAGCTCATCTATAACTATTTTCTCGTGCGCACCGCCAAAGGCGACAACGGCGCCATCAGCGTCTTTGGCGATCAAGTGCCGGAGTCACGCGATTTTTATATTCCGGGCGATCTTTCGTCCGCGGCATTCTGGTTGGTGGCGGCAGCCGCCCAGCCCGGAGGTCATTTGCTCGTTCGCGATGTTGGGTTGAACGATACGCGGACGGCGCTTCTTGGTGTTTTGGTCCGAATGGGCGCCCAGGTTCGTGAGGCGGTCGAAGATGTCGGGCAACTTGAGCCCCGTGGCATCGTCGAGGTCACTGGCGGACCATTAAAAGGAACCGTCATACAGGGAAAAGAAGTTCCCCAGTTGATTGACGAACTGCCTATTCTCGCTGTCGCCGGCGCCCTCGCTTCGGGAACCACCATCATTCGGCACGCGTCGGAGTTACGCGTAAAAGAAACAGATCGCATCGCAGCCATTGCCCACAACCTGCGGATTATGGGCGCGCAAGTCATCGAAATGAAGGATGGCTTGGAAATCCATGGCCCCGCTCCGTTGCATGGCGCGCGGGTAGCGAGCTTCGGCGATCATCGCATCGCCATGGCATTTGCCGTTGCCGGTTTGTTTGCCGATGGCGAAACGATTGTGCAGGATGCCGATTGCATCCGTGAATCGTACCCTGGTTTCGAAACTGCGTTGGAAGACTTCGTTAATCCAAAACGGATGCGCACGAGTACCCCCGTTATCGGTGCGCTTTCCGTGGCCCGCATCGAGGAAGCGTAAGCTGGAACCAAGGCGGCCATGAGATCGGATTCTCATTGTGTCATCGCCATTGACGGTCCAGCCGCGTCCGGCAAGAGCAGTGTCGCGCGCGAGCTCGCCCGGCGCCTCGGCTTTGTTTACGTCAATTCCGGAGCCATGTATCGCGCCATCACCTGGTACATTCTGGACAATGGCATCGATGTCTCGGATGAGGCGCGCATCGCCGCTTTCCTGGAAAACGCTAAGCTCAAGTCTGAAATCGTCGACCACGCCTCGCGCATTCTGATCAACGATCTCGATCCGACAAAGCACCTGCGCGATGCCCATGTTAATAACGGGGTTTCGCGCGTGAGCGCAGTTCGGCGGGTCCGCGAAATCCTGGATGAAAAAATGCACGATTATGCGCGCGATCACAATCTCGTCGTGGAAGGGCGAGACATCGGCTCGGTCGTTTTTCCACGGTCGCCTTACAAGTTTTACATCGATGCGTCGCCCGACGTGCGAGCCCGCCGCCGCGCTGCGGAGGGACAACGGGATGAGATTGCCGCCCGCGATCGGGCCGATTCGTCGCGCACCGCCGCGCCCCTTATCATTGCTGAGGACGCGCTGGTGATTGACAGTTCACATCTGACCATTGACGGCGTGGTAGGAGAAATCATCGGCCAATTGAAGCTGAAGGGGCTGCCCATCCCGGCCTGATCGCAATCGCGCGTTCCTGTGAATTTTTACTACTGGGTCGGTTACAATTTCTCGCGATTGGTCGGCAAGCTCTTCTTTCGCTTTCGCACCCTCCATCGGGAACGGATGATTCAAACTGGCCCGGTGATTTTGGCAATGAACCACCAGAGTTACCTCGATCCGCCGCTGGCTGGAATTTCCTGTAATCGCGCCATTTATTTTCTCGCGCGCCGGTCGCTTCTTAAGGTACCGGGGTTGGGCTGGTTTCTTCCGAAACTGAATGTCATTCCGGTGGACCAGGAGGGGATCGATCGCAGCGCGCTCAAGGCTTTGATCCGGGTATTAAAAGCTGGCCACGGGGCGTTGGTCTTTCCCGAGGGAGCGCGGACACTCGATGGCAACTTACAGCCCGCTTTGCCCGGGCTGGGTTTGATCATTGCCAAAACGCTCGCACCCGTTGTGCCGATGCGAATTTTCGGGGCACGGGAGGCGTTACCGAGAAACGGGGGCCGGTTGCGGTTTCACCCGATCACGGTTGTCGTCGGTGAGCCGATTTATTTTGCCGAAGCGGATTTGCAGGGAGTGGGGAAAGAGGTCTACACGCGGTTAACGCAACGCGTCATGGACGCGATTGCGGCGCTGCGCATGGAATAGGCAAGTCGCGCGCCTATTGCCAGCGCGGCCACCTGTTGCATGGCGAATAGAGCCGCCGATAGTGCGCGGGTGAAAAAGCCCCCATCCGCCGGATCGCAGACCACGCGCGTTCCGAAAAACGCTCTCATTGCCATGGCTGTCATCGTTGTCGCGATGGCGCTTCTTTCCATTCACGCCAACGTCCAGCGTTTTCGCCGCGCTAAAACCGATACGATCGTTATCACTCCGGCGGCGTTGCCGTCTGCTTCCAGTAGTCCCTCACCCGATCGATGAACAACCAACCCTGTTTTTGCTTCGAATAAGAAAGAGAAACCGTTGTCTAACAATGATATGAGCCGAGCCTTTTCCTTAGTCGTCATTATTCTTTTTTCAATTTGTGCGTCGTGCCAAAAGCAGGTCACCGAAGACGAACGAAAAGCGCAGATCGAGCACGAGGTGCAACAGCGGCTCGATACTGAACGCCAGGCTCAGGAGAAGGAGCAGCTCGCCCAGAGAGAATCAGAACTTAAGGCGCGCGAAGATGCTCTTGCCGCTAACGAGCGCACGACACCTGACAGCCCGCCGGCCACTCATGTTACCCGACCTGAACGCCGCACCGTTTCGGTCGAAGAACGCGGAACGCCTTCGTCCTATGACATTTTTTATACTCGATTGGAACCGCAGGGGTCTTGGTTGGAAACATCGGATTACGGTTACGTCTGGCAACCGCGCGAAGCGGAGCACTCCCGAAATTGGCGCCCCTACGCAAACGGCCACTGGGTCTATACCGACGCCGGCTGGACCTGGGTATCGGATGAGACTTTTGGTTGGGCGACGTATCATTATGGACGCTGGACACGTTTGCAAAACGTTGGATGGGTTTGGGTGCCCGGCGACGAATGGGCGCCGGCCTGGGTCTCGTGGCGAAAAAGTGATGATTACGTAGGTTGGGCGCCGCTTCCGCCCGAAGCGCGCTTCGATCGGCGCTCCGGTATTCGCAACTGGGCCGACAGTTACTACGACATCGGGCCGACGCAGTATTGTTTCGTGCCAACCGCTCAGTTTGGGGCGCGGCGGGCTGAACAAACGATTGTGCCGGCCGATCGCAACGTCACTATTATCAATCAGACTACAAACGTGACGAATATCACCTACACCAACACAACCATCGTGAACGAAGGCCCAAACTACGATGAATTGCGTTCGCGCACGCAGCAACCAATTCAACGCCTCAAACTGGAACGTCAAGTAGCCTTCAATGCACAAACCGAAGCACACCTTCCGGTGCTCAAGGGCCAGGTGATCGAGATGACCGCGCCAGTCATTGAGCGCGCCCAGAGCGTGCAGCGGCCGCGCGCAATCAAACAAACCATCTCACAGCCGGTGATCGACCACGGCTGGGAATCAATCTCCGATTCTCAAACCGTCAGCGTTCGCGCGAAGATGCGTGCCGAGGCCACACCGCCGCCCGATGCTCCACCGAGGACTTTCGTGAAACCGGTGACGCCTGCGGCCGGCGCTCCCTCCACTCCCGCATCGCCGTCGCCAACAATATCAGCAGCGGGGGACTCAGCATCTTCGGCGGCAACAGCGGTGACGGACGCCAATTCGCCGACACCAGAAATATCGCCGGGATCACCGAGCGCCACGCCTTCTGTCAGTCCGGTGAGGCCACCTCGATCGCAAACACCGCTTCCGACGGCGGCGCAAACTCGATCAAGCACGCCGGAACCCACTGCGACGGTAACTCCAAAACCGAAATCGACGCCGTCTGCGGTGATCTTGCCGCGGCCATCGGTGTCGCCGAGTCCGTCAGCGGACGAACGACCACGCGTAGGGGCTCGGTTTAAGTCGCAAGCACTGAAGCTTCATCCGCCTAACCGCGTGCCGATGGAGTCGCCTTCTGGGCAAGCGACCGCGTCGCCGGCAGCTTCGGCAACACCGGCGATAACCAGTCCAGGAGAATCAGTGTCGCCGTCTCCCAATTCATCGACGCGGCCGTATCCGAGACGCAAACCTGAGGGCTTGAAGCCGCTTCCAATGCACGAAGCACCATCGCCAAGCGCTGAACCTTCCAGCAGCGAAAACGCTAGTGGCGTCCCAGTTTCGCCCTCGCCGTCGGATAGCCGGGAATCGGGGAAGGAAGAAAAGAAAAAAGAAAAAGGTCAGGGCAAACGCGAGCGTCGCGGCCCCGCTGAAAGCGTCCCGACACCAACTCCAACACTGACTCCGATCGCTCAGTAGGCAAATTGGAGGGGTGAGACAAGGAGCGGCGATCTCCAGATCGCCGAACTAATGTTAATGGCGACTTAGATCCCGCCGCTCCCGGGTCTCTTGTTGCCGGCGTCGCCGCGCACGGTCTTACGCCGCCCTGTTTTGCTCCGCCAGTTCCTGCGCGTAGGCAAGCGTGTCAATCGCGTCGATGGTTTTGTCCCGCCGAATCGCTTTGATGCGCGGAAAACGCAGGGCCAGTCCGCTTGCGTGGCGCGTGCTCGGTTGAATCGAGTTAAACGCTACCTCCAGAACAATATCTGGCCTGACTTCGCGATAACGGCCGCGCTCGACCACCGTGTTCTGTTTGAAATGCTCGGTCAACTCGGCAATCTCCACATCGGTTAGACCGCTATACGCTTTTCCAATGGGTAACAGTTCACCCGTCGCTTCATCGCGTACGGCAAATGTATAGTCACTCAGGACATGGTTTCGTTTGCCGTGTCCAAGTTCCGCGGCGACAACCACGACGTCGAGTGTCGCCAGTTCTTTCTTCAACTTGAACCAAAACATTCCCCGGCGTCCGGGCGAATAGGAACTTTCGGGATCTTTCACCATCAAACCTTCGTTCGCGCGTCTGCGTGCCTGCTGAAAAATACGCTCGATATCTTCGGCCGAGTGAGCCGGAAAAACTTCTGCGATTTGAAATGGATCGGGCAATTGTAATTCCCGAAGCTGCGCTCTGCGCTCGCGCAACGGCGCTTTCAACAACGAACGTCCGTTGAGCCAAAGTAAATCGAATGCAACGAACGCAACCGGCACATCGGCCGAGGGCGCTGCGAACAAATCCGCGCCATCGCTTTTGCGCCCAAGTCGCTTTTGCAAATCGAAGAAGGTTAATTTTCGGCCCTGCGCGAACGCGACAATCTCACCATCCAGAATGACGTCCGAATCCAAGTTGCGTGCCTGATCCGCCAATTCCGGGAATTGATTGGTGATGCGTTTGAGGTCACGGGAGAAAATTTCGACCTGCTCTCCAGTGCGATGCAATTGGGCGCGGATCCCATCAAACTTATCTTCCACATACAAAGTAGATGCGGCATCCTGCCGCATTGGTTCTGATTTCAAGCGGCTGGAAGCCGCTTCTACGTTAAATCGCGCCCAAACTGCTTCGGCTGTTGGTTCAGGACTGGCCAGCATCGATTTGATTGGCCGAAAGACGGATAGCTCGGCGCGGTTTAACTCTTCTTTCGCAGCCAGTAATGCGGTGGCCCCAACGTCGCCCAGCAGCATGTTCGCCTCCTGCACTGCTTCTAGCGGCGCATCGAATGCCCTGGCAATCGCCTCTTCGACCAAGCCTTCGCGCAAACCAATTCGCAGATCGCCCGTCAAAATCTTGACGATGTATTGGCCGGCGCGCGCAGAAACTTTCGCAAAGCGATTTTGCAAGGCCTCCGCTTTTGCAATCGGACCTCGTATGCGGTGAAGATTTTCGAACAACTCCCGCGACTCCAAAAGAGTAAACGGCTCGGGCCGCGTCCGGCCGTCCAGCACATCGAACGCGGTCTTGCCGGCATCCCCGTGACTATGCGCAATTCTCCGGAATTCGGCTTCGCCGACACGCGTCGCCATTTGTAGTGCTCGGAAGATGACGGACCAGCCAACTTGCAAAGTTCGCAGATCGCTTTGTGGAAATGCTTTCCCAGTGAAGTAAATCGTCGCAACCGGGAGCTGTTCGGGGGTGAGCGACCGCAAGTATTCCGCGAGCAACCGGATTTTTTCGAGTTTGGCCGGCGTTGCCGCAATCGATTCTCCGATCTTCGCAAAAATGTCGAATTCGGACGCTGGGATCTCTGTCTCCCGCGCCTCCTTCTTGACGCCCGTGACCGCGGACACTGCGGCTACGGATGCAGCAAAGGTTCCCAAAGTTAGTTCGAGTTGGTTCTGCTCGGTCAAAGCCCAGGCTTCGACCCCCCGATCGCGGAGGTCACGGGCGAATTCAGCCGCGAATCCATGCAAGGTCAGGACCCGCGTCGGTTGCACCAGATCGACGTAACGGATCAGGTCGGTGTAGTCAGCATGATCGGATAATGCGAAGGCGGCATCGACCTGATAACGATAGATGGCGCCCGGTTCTACCGCCCAGCCACTGATCATCGCGACGCGTTTGCGCGGAATTTTTTCCAGCATGCGCGACCGGTTCGCGCTCGGCGGACAGATCAAGACCTTGCCGGCCACGTCGTTGGCGTTGTAACGAACA
>JBEEGU010000056.1:0-4298 GCA_041167025.1 Verrucomicrobiota bacterium | reverse complement strand
CAGACGCGTCGCGTTGAAATATGACCACCGGCTTGAAGACACAGAAAGCACGAGAAATCGAGTGGGAGGTTCTTCCCCCGGAAGAGGAGAGGAAGCGCGCCAAGCTCGAACCGATCTTTAGATGGCTCGCCGTCATCATGGATGAATTTGTGCGTTTGCCCGGAACAAGATTTCGCTTCGGGCTCGACCCCGTTATTGGTCTCATTCCCGGGCTGGGCGACACCGCATCCGCGATTGCGTCCGCCCTGACGCTGGTTTACGCAGCGCGCTGCGGACTGCCGAAAATCCTTCTCGCGCGCATGTCGCTCAATATCTTAATCAACGAATTCGTCGGAATCATTCCGGGAATTGGCGACGCTTTTTCATTTTGGTTTAAGTCTAATGCGCGCAATTACGCGCTTTTTCAGCAACATGTGGGGGCGCCCGCACGTCCGCGAAGCAGTGATTGGGCTTTCGTTGGCATGGTCCTAGGACTTCTATTCCTCTTTGCTTGCGCTGGTCTCGTCGTCAGTTTTTTTGTTCTGCGAGAGATTGCGAAATTACTGGGCCAGGGTTGGCGCTAGATTCGCTGAATTGTCGTCGATAAATCTCGAGAATCGTCGCTCGAGCCGCCTCATACGCGTCCGTAAATTGCTTGGTGTCCTCAAATCCGATTCTCCGACAAAATCGCTCCAACCCAACTGGATCCGACGGTAGCGTCGACGTACTCGTATTTTCATAACGTCGAAGGACCGACTCGCATCGCCTCAGGAAACCGTAGGCAGATTTGATTTTCGTAACTTCTGTGGCCGGAAGTCGATCACCTCGTAACGCATCTATCGCTTTACTCCAGTTAGGTTGCCAAACGTTGGCCCGCATTTGCAAAGCCTGGACGAGGAACTCCGCTTCGATAATGCCGCCGCTCCCGGTTTTGAAATCGATAAATTCGGAGCCGCTGCCGCGCTCGCGCCGTATGCGTTCGAGCATACTGTTGATGTTCGAATATAGATCGACCTGCTGACCGACGGTGCGCCACGCCGATTGGGCGACCTCCTGAAATTCAATCTGGAATGGCCCAACCAGGGGTCTTGCTCGCGTTAACGCTTGAATCTCCCAAGTTTGGGCGCGGGTTTCGTAGTAGCGCCGATAGGCCTCCACCGAACCAACGATCGGTCCTTTTTCTCCCTCCGGACGCAATCGCGCGTCCACGCGTGAAAGATTGCCTTCCGAACTTGGCTGCGAGATTACGGATAAAAGTTTCTGGGCACTTCTACTGTCGTCACCGACGAAAAGAACATCGAGATCGGCGCCATAAGTGATCTCACGGCCGCCGAATTTTCCCATGGCGACGATGGTCAGATCTTCCCCGCCGATAACTTGGTTAACGTAGATCAAGCAAGCTTCAGCCAGATCGGATTGCTCCTGGCAAAGGCCGGACAAATCAATTAAGCCCACGACGTCCCGTAACACGATCCGGAGCAATTGGACCTGCCGATACGCCCGAACGTAATCCAGTGTCTCGTCCTTTTTCGCCAATGCCCGAAGGTGTTGCAAATGGGTGGCTATATTTGTTGCGCCGTCCAACTTTCCGTCGCGTGTTGTGTCTTCGAGCAGTTGCGGATGGCGCACGAGCAGGTCGGCGGCAAACCGGCTGGCATCAAACGTCTTTACCACGAGCTCGAGAAGCTTCGGATTGGTAACGAGCAACTCGAAAAGCATATTGCGCAATCCGTAGGCCTCGACGAAGCGCGCGATCTGGGTCAACGCCATGTCGGGGTCGGCCGTGCGGCTGAGTTGTGCCAGCAAAAGCGGTTGCAGTTTGCGGAAAACCTGGCGGGTGCGGGGCGAGACATGCGCGCTGCGACTTCCCTGCGCTAGTCCATTAATGGTTCGTTCGGCTTGTCCTTGATTGGAAAAGATTGCGAGATCTATCGGTTCCATTTTTTTTGACATGGGTGCATCCGCAATCACGCGGCGGAAAATCGAACGCACCGCCATCATCTCATTTTCAAGAGCTTTGCTGAATTGCTTGGGCGACTCGAATCCAAGACTGAGCGCCAGCCGACGCAGCGGCTCGGGCGACACCGGCACGGTGTGAGTTTGTTGTTCCGCTTCGATCTGTAAACGGTGTTCGGTCCGGCGGAGAAATCGATACGCACGATCCAATTCGACAACTTCGGCTTTTGGCACCAACTCGAGCTGGGCCAGGCCTTGCAAGGCTTTTAGCGTGCTCGATTCCTGTAAGAACGCCTGGCGTGCGCCGTGAATAAATTGAAGCGTCTGCACCACGAATTCGATTTCACGAATGCCGCCCCGGCCAAGTTTGACGTCTCGTTCCAGCGCTTCCTGACCCACCACATCGCGTTCAATGCGCCGTTTGATATTGGCAATTTCATCCAATAGATCCGGAGTCGGACTTTTCGGGTAAATAAACGGCTGTTGTTGTCGTAAAAACTCGTAGGCCAATTCACGATCTCCGGCGACTCCGCGGACTTTGATCAGGGCGAGCCGCTCCCAAGTTTCGCCAAATCCCCAGTAATAATGCTCCATGCTCTCAAGGGATCGAGCGAGAGGTCCGGATGAGCCCTCGGGGCGCAGACGCAGGTCGATGCGAAACAGTGCGCCGTCCGGATGGGAGGAAGAAAAGGTTTCAACGATTTTTTCCGAGAGCCGATTAAAGAACTCGTGGTAGGAAAGTCGCGGCGAAACCTGACCTTCTTCGCCGTAGAGAAAAATCAGATCGACGTCGGAGCTGTGATTGAGCTCGAAGCCGCCGAGTTTGCCGAGCCCGAGAATAGCGAAGCCGGTCTCGGGAGATCCATAGCGACGGCGCAATTCTGCATTCCAATGTTCGAACACATGCCGAATACAAAGATCAGCGATGTGTGAGAGTTCAGCTGTCGTTTCTTCCAGCGGCGCCACATTAGCCAGCTCGCGCAGGGCGACGCGCACCATCTCACGACTTTTCCACAGGCGGAGCGGTCGAAAGTTATCGACTCCGATCGAATCGCCGGCGAATCCGCGCAAGTCATTCGACATCTGCGCAGATCCTCTGCGAGATAGACAAACTTCCGGTTGCGCCAGCCAGAGCAGAATGCTTGGGTCGCGTCGCAAGCGTGTTGCACAAATACTCGAGATCGCGAGAAGATGAACAAGAGCAGCTTCTCCGAGCGGGAACCGCTCTACGAGAGAGATGAGCGATGGTGCGACTTCCGGCCAATTTTTCGCGATTTCCTTGAGACTCGTTTCAACCTGGCCCGGGTGCAGCGAACCGCTGGCTCTTTCTTTGATCCAACTCTCCAGGTTATTCATCACGCCCAACTTTCTGCCGATTCGGCGGAAAGGCCAGATCGGATGAGAACGTTCGCCCGGCGGTCGTGCGCTACCGTGCTTGTCCGATCTGCAGAATTCTTTCGCGCGCCTTTGCCAGGCTGCGCCGTTCTCTTCGGGTCAGACTGATCAAACCTTTGCGTGAAATTTTTTCGAGAAGTGGATCGATTTCGTCCGATATTAATTGCTCGACACTCATCTGGTCGTAACGCTCCGTCTCCGCCTTTTGCTGATGCAAAAATCGCTGCACCCTGGACGGGCGGCCGAAACCAAGCAGATGCGCGTAGAACCAACCGGCCATGCACCCGCCGAGATACGCGCTGTGGCTGACAAGTCGATTTCGGTCGATGCAAATGAGGATGAAACCGAGCGCAAACGCGCCATACGCCAGATGCTTCGCTTTGAAACGGATCGGGATAACGAAAAACAGAAGGTTCGTCAGTTCGAGCTCAGGCAGAATGGTCGCATAGGCCATCACCACTGCGGCCACACCTCCCGAGGCGCCGTATAAAACGGAATCCGATGGCATCAGGAAAAGGTGCCCAAGTTCGCCCGCAATGGCGCCTGTCAAATAGAGATAAAGAAAATGCCGTTGCCCGAGAATCGATTCGAGATCGCGTCCGAGCAGATAAAGAATCAGCATGTTTCCGAGCAAATGCCACGGCCCCTCGTGCAGGAACATGGCGGTGACGAATTGCCACGCATAAGCGTCGCGAACGCCTGCGTCGCTTAACCCGAGGTAACCCGAAATGAACCCGGTCTGATAGGTTTCTATGACGAACTGAGCAAGGAAAACCGCCAGATTAACCCCGATCAGACTACGCAGAACAACGCGCTGACGCTGCGTCCAAGGCCGCGTGTAGGACGAGTATTTTCGGCCGGACAGGCGCATCGTCCCGATGGTATCGCAACGCCTTCGGAATGTCGATTCTGATTTCTGGTCTGCCCGCGTCCAGAGGGAAGAAACGCGGTATGGGGCCCTAAACCAG
>JBEEGU010000055.1:0-3363 GCA_041167025.1 Verrucomicrobiota bacterium | reverse complement strand
CATGGCCGTTCGGTGAACGGCCGCTACCTTCGCCCGTCATATTTTACGGATGCAGGGTCCCCTTCCTCTCCCTTGCTCGGGAGAGGATAGAGGTGAGGGTGAAAACGTCTCGCAGTGCAAGGAGCGGCGGCCCTCCAGACCACCGGAATATTTAGATCGGCGGCTTAAAGACCGGACGACCTCAACCGCAGATTAGCCCAGACAGGCATGTCATCCTGAGCGAAGCGAAGGACCCCGCATAAAAAGCCGCGCGTCCGGGCAATTGGCACTCTGACTTCGCGTTGCGCGGTCAGAAGCTTGCGTAATCGCGGAGATATTGAGGGGTCCCTCGCCGGGCTCGGGATGACAACGCTGTTTGTCTTTCAAAATCGGTGTTTATCTGTGTGAATCTGTGGCTAAAGGATAAGGATGAAATCTCCCATCAAGGTCGCCGTCACCGGCGCTGCCGGACAGATCGGTTATTCGCTCGTTTTTCGGCTCGCTTCAGGAGCTGTGTTCGGTCCGGATCAACCAATTGCCCTGCATCTCATCGAGATTCCCAACGCGCTCGAAGCCTTGAATGGCGTGGTCATGGAATTGCAAGACTGCGCCTTTCCGCTCCTGCACTCGATCGTCCCGACCGCCGATCTCAATGAAGGTTTTCGCGACGTCAATTGGGCGCTTTTGGTGGGGAGCGTTCCGCGCAAAGCGGGAATGGAGCGAAAGGATCTGCTCGGCATCAATGGCAAAATTTTTATCGGTCAGGGGAACGCGATCGAAAAAAATGCCGCCGCCGATATTCGCATCCTGGTGATTGGAAACCCATGCAACACCAATTGCCTCATTGCCATGAACAACGCGAAATCGATCCCGCGCGATCGTTGGTTCGCCATGACGCGGCTCGATGAGAATCGTGCCCGGGCTCAGCTTTCCCATAAAGCGGGAGTCGAGATCACGCGCGTTACGAACATGACGATTTGGGGAAACCATTCCGCCACCCAGTATCCGGATTTTTATAATGCGCGGATCGATAAACGTCCGGCCAGCGAAGTCATCGGCGATGAAAAGTGGTTGAAAGAAACGTTTATCCCTGCAGTGCAGCAACGTGGGGCCGCTATTATTAAGGCGCGCGGCCTCTCTTCCGCCGGTTCGGCCGCGAATGCGATTATCGACACGGTCGTGTCGCTAACCAACGACACACCGAAAGAGGATTGGCACAGCGTTGCGCTTCATTCCGACGGGAGTTACGGCGTCGAAGAAGGCCTGATCTCTTCCTTTGCTGTCCGCACCCGTGGCGGGAAGTGCGAGATCGTGCCGGATCTCCCAATTAACGAATTTAGCCGGGAGAAGATCGACGCCTCCGTGGCTGAGCTTAAGGAAGAAAAATCGCTGGTGAGCGATTTGCTCGGCAAATAGCTCTAACAAAACATCCAAAATCCAACATCCAAGTTCCAGAGAAGCTCCAAACACCAAGGGCCAATATCTTCCGGCGCTATTGGTTTTTGAAGATTGATGTTTTTCTGGATGTTGGAGGTTGATTCTGGTGCTTAAAACCTGCCCCACGCAGCCCTGATATTGGGGACACGACAGCGCGTGTCCCTCCAGTTATCGCAGTTTCTCGCCGCTGAGCTGTTCAAACGCCTCGACGTATTTGGCAGAGGTCTTCTCAATCACTTCCGCCGGTAGTTTTGGTGCCGGCGGGTTTTTGTCCCAATCGAGCGTCTCGAGATAGTCGCGCACGAATTGTTTATCAAAACTGGGCGGACTTTGCCCGACCACATACTGGTCTTTGGGCCAGAATCGCGAGGAATCGGGCGTGAGACATTCGTCGATCAGAAGGAGCTTGTCGCCGAACTCGCCGAACTCGAATTTCGTGTCCGCGACAATAATGCCCCGCTCGGCGGCGTGATCGCGTCCGGCACTGTAAATCTTCAGGCTGAGCTCCTTCACCCGGTTGGCAACCTCATCGCCAAGGATGCGCCGGCATTCGTTCATATCGATGTTTTCGTCGTGACCCTCTTCGGCTTTGGTCGAAGGCGTGAAAATCGGTTCTGGCAGTGGCGAAGCCAGTTGCAAGCCGGGCGGCAGTTTCTCTCCGCACACGCTTTGCGATTTTTGATATTCTTTCCAGCCTGACCCGGCCAGGTAACCGCGCACGACGCATTCCACGGCGAGCGGTTTCGTTTTTCGCACGATCATCGAACGGCCAGCGAGTTGATCACGAAACGGCTGCAGCGCCGCGGGAAACTCATCGAAGTTCGCGGTCACGAAATGATTGTCGATACCTGGGAGGTGTTGGAACCAGAAAGCCGAGAGTTGATTCAGCACTGCGCCTTTGTGGGGAATCGGGTCGGGTAAAATTACGTCAAAGGCAGAGAGCCGATCCGTGACGACGAAAAGCAGGGTTTCGCCGAGATCAAAGACTTCGCGGACTTTGCCGCTGCGCAATTTCTTAATTCCGGGGAGGTCGATCGAGGAAAGGGCGGGAGTTGCGAGTGAAGCTTGCATAATTCGAGATTAATAACGCTCCTTGGGCGAGCGATCAACGTCCAACGCTCAACATGCCAAAACTAATGATTTCTGTCTTCAGCATTGGACGTTGAGCGTCGGACGTCGGACGTTTTCGATCTTCTATGGGTGGCATTGTTGTAAAACCTCGTGCACGGATTTTCCATGGTCACGACTGGGTTTTCTCCAGCGAGGTGCTGAAGGTTTTCGGCAAGCCCGCCGATGGCGATGTGATTTCACTGAAAGATGGTCGGGATCACTTGATCGGAAGCGCGATTTACAATTCCAAATCGCAAATTGTGGCACGGCGTTTTTCGCGCCGGAAACAAGACCTCGACCTCGATTTTTTTCAGCGCAGGATTGCGCAAGCAACCGAATACCGGCAAAGGCGCCACCGCGATCCGAACTTGTGTCGTCTAATTTGGAGCGAAAGCGACGGGTTACCTGGCGTGATCATTGATCGCTACGGCGAGTATTTCGTTCTGCAGACGCTGACCTTGGCGATGGATATGCGGAAAGAGCTGATCGTGAAAGCCATAGCTGACCTTTTTGGCAAGGTCACCATTATCGAACGAAACGACGCACCTGTTCGCAAAGCGGAAGGGTTGGAATTGAAAACAGGCATCCTGGAGGGCGCTGCGCCGTCGGCGCCAATCGTGATCGAAATCAACGGTGTGAGCTTCCAGGCGGACCTTCTCCACGGCCATAAGACCGGGTTCTATCTGGATCAGAGAGAAAATTACGATGTTGTTGCCCAACAAGCCAAGGGACGGCGCGTGCTCGATTGTTTCACTAACCAGGGCGCCTTTGCCCTTTTCTGCGCCCGGACCGGAGCTGCCGAAGTCACTGGGGTCGAGGAAAATGCGGGCAATCTCG
>JBEEGU010000054.1:0-4568 GCA_041167025.1 Verrucomicrobiota bacterium | reverse complement strand
CGAGTTTGACCTCGTGATCTTTGATCATCTTGCTGACGTCGGATGCGTTTTTCTCTTTGGCCATGGTTCAGAGGTTGATGGTTGATTGTTGAGAGTCGATGAAAAGAAAAAGTCTAATCAGTGGTGCCCAGGAAGGAACATCGGGATAGTGATGGAACGGTGATAGTCGCGCGCAGCTGAGAGTCCATCGACCAACAGCCGTCAACTATCAACCTCCACGTTCACACCGCCTTTTCGCCGACCTCTTCGGTGCGAATTCGCACCGCGTGTTCCACGGGAAGGACGAAAACTTTTCCATCACCGATTTTGCCGGTCTTGGCCGCGCGCACGACCTCGCTCACCGCTTTCTCGACCATTTCATCGGCCAGAACCACTTCCACTTTCACTTTCGGCAAAAAATCCACAGTGTATTCGCTGCCCCGATAAATTTCGGTGTGACCCTTCTGGCGGCCGAAGCCTTTCACTTCGGTCACGGTCATCCCTTCGATGCCCAGCTCGGCGAGGGCTTCCTTTACCTCTTCGAGCTTGAATGGCTTGATGATGGCTTCCAGTTTTTTCATGGCGATTTATCGTGACGGGCGCAGCACGTTTTGCAATCGGAAAGCTGAGCGCAGCACGCGCTCTCATAGCAACGAGACACGCAAGATGCAAGCACGGTTTTGCCAGAGGATATTCCCCGTCGTCCGGGACCCAGCGAAGGCCATGGCAGAAAAATTCGCGAAGCGAGGTTTTTGAGGTTACTTGCGTCCAAATCCAGGATAAGTCGGTGAATTTTCGATCAACACGATCGAGGTTCTTGCCGCTGGGGTTCGCGCATTTATAATGAACCAGGCATGCCTCGGGATTCATTCGTTCATCTTCATCTCCATACCGAGTATTCGCTCCTCGATGGCGCCATTCGGATGAAAGATCTGATGAAGAGAGCAGCGGAATTCAACATGCCGGCTGTGGCCATGACGGATCATGGCAATCTTTTCGGCGCAATTGAATTTTACCAGGAAGCGCTGCGTTTCGGGATTAAACCCATCATCGGTTGTGAAGCCTACATCGCGCCGCGTTCGCACAAGGATCGCTCGAGCTCGATGCGTGAGAGCGCGTTTCATTTCACTTTGCTGGCGCGAAACGAGGCCGGTTACCGCAATCTTGTTAAACTGATCTCGACCGCGCACCTGGACGGCTTTCATTATCGGCCCCGCATCGATAAGGAGTTGCTCGCGCAACACGCCTCCGGTTTAATCGGGCTGAGCGGCTGCCTCGCCGGCGAAGTGAATTCCGCCATTCAATCAGGCCGCCTCGACCGAGCCAAAGAAGCGGCCGCGGAATATCGGGACATCCTCGGGGCCGAGAATTTTTTCATCGAATTGCATGACCACGGAATGGAAGAGCAACGGCAGTGCAATTGCCACCTGCCGCAGATCGCGAAAGATCTCGGTATCGGGCTGGTCGCGGCGAATGACGTCCATTTTCTGCGTCGCAGCGACCACGAAGCACATGATGTCATGCTCTGCATCGGCACGGGCAAGATGGTGCAGGACGAACAGCGCATGCGTTATAAGCCCGAGCTCTATTTTAAGTCGCCCGAAGAAATGCGGGAACTCTTTCGGGAATTTCCGGAGGCAATAACAAACACGCTTGCCATCGGTGAACGGTGTGAGCTCCAGCTGGAGTTTGGCAAGTCGAAGTATCCAGAATACCCGGTGCCCAATGAGCAGACACGCGAAGAATATTTGCGCGACCTCTGTCACACCGGTTTGGCTGAGCGTTACGGAGATCGCGCAACCAGTGACCCGGAGGTGAACAAGAGGCTTGATTACGAGCTTGGGGTCCTCGAAAAAACCGGCTTTGTCAGCTATCTGCTCATCGTTTGGGATTTCATTCACTTTGCGAAACAGAAGGGTATTCCAGTCGGCCCCGGCCGCGGTTCGGCTGCTGGTTCCATCGTCGCCTACGTTCTGGGCATCACCGATATCGACCCGCTGCAATACGGGCTGATTTTCGAGCGTTTTCTCAATCCGGACCGCATTTCGCCGCCCGATATCGATGTCGACTTTTGCGAAGCGCGTCGAGGTGAGGTTCTCGAATACGTCCGGCAGAAATACGGTGAGCGCCGTGTCGCGCAGATCATTACATTCGGAAAACTGAAAGCGAAAAGCGTGGTCCGAGACGTGGGACGCGTGATGGGTCTGCCCTATGCCGCGGCCGATCGTATCGCGAAGATGATTCCGAACGAGCTGAACATCACGCTCGAATCCGCGGCCGAGAAAAATGCTGAGCTCAAGCGCGCGATCGCGACGGAGAAGGATACGAGGCAGCTTTTCGAATACGCGAAAGTTCTCGAAGGCCTGTCGCGCAACGCCGGTATTCACGCCGCCGGGGTCGTCATTGCGGATCGTGACCTGACCGAATACATCCCGCTCTGTCGCGACGTCAAAGGCAACGACGTCATCAGCCAATATCCGATGGGTCCGTTGAACGACCTTGGATTGTTGAAGATGGATTTTCTCGGCCTAAAAACCTTGACCGTGATCGACGACACGCTGGTCCTGATTCACAAGCGGGAGCCGCATTTCTCCCTGAAGAACATTCCACTCGACGATCAAGCTGCGTTCGCGCTCTACAATCGCGGCGAAACCACCGGCCTCTTCCAAATGGAATCGGGCGGAATGACCAGTACCGCCAAGCAGTTTGATGTGCAAAAGATAGACGACATCATCGCGTTGATCGCGCTGTACCGACCAGGGCCGATGGATCTGATCGGCGACTATATCAAGCGCAAGAAAGGACTGACCAAGATTCGTTATGAGCACCCGCTGCTGCAAGAAATTTGCGCCGACACCTATGGGGTCATGATTTACCAGGAACAGGTCATGGCGGCCGCAAGCAAGCTTGGCGGTTATTCTCTGGCCCAGGGCGACCTGCTCCGCCGCGCGATGGGGAAAAAGGACAAGGAAAAAATGGCGAAAGAGCGCCAAAACTTCATCGAGGGTTGCGCTCGCACGAACAATATCCCGGAAAAAAAGGCAAACTCGATCTTCGATTTACTCGAGAAATTCGCCGGTTACGGATTCAACAAGAGCCACAGCGCGGCCTACGGGTTAATCAGTTATCAGACCGCATATTTGAAGGCGCATTACCCGGTCGAATTCATGGCCGGGTTGCTTAGCAACGAAATCAACAACACGGAGAAAATTTCCGTATTCGTTAGTGAATGCAAACGCATGGGCGTCGCCATCCTTCCGCCCGACATCAATCGCAGCGATTTGAAATTCACTCCGGAGAAAGTAGAAGCGCCTTCCAACCGCTTGCCTGATGAAGAGAAACGGCTGGAAGCCGCTTCTATACTGAATGCAATTCGATATGGGCTCGCTGCAATTAAGAACGTCGGCGAAGCGGCCACAGAGATGTCGATCGCGGAGCGGGATCGGGGAGGGGCTTTCCATTCACTCGAGGACTTTTGCGGACGACTGGGATCGCGCATCGCCAACCGAAAAATGCTGGAGAGTCTGATCAAAGCCGGTGCATTCGATTTCGTCGGACGCGATCGAGCGGAACTATTCGATTGCATCGATGAAGCCCTCGCGTCCTCTGCGGCCGCGCATCGGGACCGCGAGGCTGGACAGGTTTCTCTCTTCGACGAAACGCATCCGCCAATTACGCGAAGGCGCACCGTTCCGCCATGGGGCGAGCACGAAAAATTGTCGTATGAAAAAGAGTTGCTCGGCTTTTATGTCAGCGGGCATCCGCTCGATGCCTATGCCGGAATTTTCGCGACGCAGGATTTCCGTACGATTGATTCCCTGAAAGAATTGGATGACCGGGTCCAGATCAAGATCGCGGGGGCGATCGCCCAGATCGAAAAAAAGTTTACAAAAAAGGAAGGCAAGCCTTTCGCGGTGGTGTGGGTGGAAGACTTAACCGGCGCGCTCGAGGTTGTGATTTGGAATGAAGTCTACGTGCAAGTTTCGGAAGCACTCGCCCTCGGTCGGGTAGTCCAGATCCGTGCCACCATTGACACCCGCGGTGACGCCTTGCGCGCGACTGCCCAAAAAGTGAAAGTGCTGGGGCTGACGAAAACGAACGGCACAGCGACCGTCAATGAGATACCGGCGCAGGTATTTGATGAAGCGGTCGTCCTCTTGCAATTTTCTTCCACCGCGACAACTGACGAGCTGCGCGAAGTGCGCCAGCTAATCGCCAGCTCCCCCGGAAGACGACGCGTGCAACTGGTCTTCGATCGCACGACCGGCGATCCATTGAGGGTCGATGCCGGTGCCGACTGCCGGGTCAATCTAACTGAGGATTTGCAGCAAAAACTTTCGCGTTGGTTGGTCGCTAACAAATCGGAACACCGACAGGCCGTGTTTCAGTAAGCATAGCCAATTGAAAAATCACGTCGTATCCGCCCGAAAAGTCACACTCCCTTCGACGAGCTTTTAGTACATATGCGCAAAAAGTGCGTCGAACGGGGAGCCATCGGATTTTCAAATCGAATAGATGTAGACATCGCTTTTCTGGAAGAGACGTGTCTTTGGTTTGCAGGGCGAAGCAGCTATAGGTAGCGGCCGTTC
>JBEEGU010000053.1:0-9206 GCA_041167025.1 Verrucomicrobiota bacterium | reverse complement strand
CTGTTTCAAAAACCAGCGGCCTTCGATTTTTTGGGCCGAGACAACCTCAAAGCGTTTCGCGAGCTGCTTGTTCCAGTCGTAACCTTCCATCCGCATCAAAGCACCGCTCGCTTTGTCGATCCACAACAAGACTTTCGAATATTGCGACTGGCGCGAGGAGGCGCGTAATTCCAGTTTCCAACAATTCCGGCTGCGAATGTTATCGCTGCCTACAACGGTTGCATCCGGCCAGTAAAGAAATTTGAGCGAGAGATCCTCGTAGGTCACGCTTGTGCCGCGAACTTTACGATCAAGTTGCGCCGCGGCGATTTTCTTTACGCCCTCCCCTGAAACCAGGTCGAGCCGCGAATCTTTTTCACCAAGTTGCAACTGCAACGATTCATTTGGATTCGAAAAAATATAACGAACGACCGGTCCCGCCTGAATCAAATGAAATGGCACGACCATCTGCTCCTGGCGCAGTTGCCCTTCCAGGTCAATTTGCTGCCGGCTCTGCTGCATACGGACGCCTTCCAAAATCTCCTGGGCGGACGGCGGAGGCTCGGCCTGTAACGCCGCGCGCAGGATGAGACCTGCCGCAATCAACAAAAGCGCGGTTCTTTTTCCCATGGGCGACGGCTTTAAGTTTCGAGTTTGAAGTGTTAAGTGGATCGGGAAGATCGCGCCGTAATTTAAAACTTAAAGCTTAAAGCTCCGCCTCCTGTTGCGCCAAATGGATCAATCGCTGTTTCATCTCATCAATGAGCAATGGACGAATCCGGCATTGGATTTGTTCATGGCCGGCATCAGCAATATTGAAATCTGGAAGCCGTTTCTGGTCATCGCCGGGGTCGCGGCGCTGATCTTTGGCCGCTTCAAAGGTCGCGCCTTCGTCTTTTGTCTGCTGTTCTCGCTCTTGATCGCCGGGCAGGTAACGAGCGTATTGAAGACGATGGCTAATCGCCATCGCCCGAAACAGGTGCAAGTTGTGCGCATGGTCGAACTGGAAAAAGCGCGGCCGGAATTCCTGACCCTGTTCAAGAAACCGAGAGTGCACTATTCCGACGCCTCCGATCGCAACCGCTCCGGTCCGTCATTTCCGTCGGGGCACATGACTAACAACACCGTGATTGCGGTCTGTTGCACACTTTTCTTCCGTCGCTGGGGCTGGCTTTACTGGATCGTGACCGCTGCTATCGGCTACTCGAGAATTTACCTCGGCGCCCATTGGCCGACCGACATCCTAGCCACGCTATTCCTGGCGACGGGAGAGACTTTTCTTATCCTTGCCCTGCTCGAGTTTTTCTGGCGCAGATTCGCACCCAAATTAATGCCTGACATTTACGCGCGCCATCAC
The DNA here is from genome assembly GCA_041167025.1 of Verrucomicrobiota bacterium. Taxonomy (GTDB): domain Bacteria; phylum Verrucomicrobiota; class Verrucomicrobiia; order Chthoniobacterales; family UBA10450; genus DATFCK01. The sequence goes on along the minus strand of JBEEGU010000053.1, from coordinate 7,870 downwards.
AGCCTCGTTTTTGATGTCCGATCATGAGCGCGACTCGTTCGGTTTGGATCTTTTTGTTTGCCCTAACGGTGGTCCGCCTGTCGATCCTGGCAACGACCGAGCTGGAAGCGGACGAGGCTCATTATTGGATGTGGTCGGAACGGCTGGCCCCCGCTTATTTTAGCAAAGGACCGGGCGTGGCCTTCGCCATCCGCGCCAGCACCGCCATCTTTGGCGCGAATGAATTTGGCGTGCGCTTTTTCAGTCCGATTCTGGCTGCCGGCACCAGCCTGATCCTGTTTCATTTTGCGTCTCGCTTGTTCAGCCCAACCACAGGGCTGTGGACGGTCCTGGCGCTTAACGCCACTCCCATTTTTAACGTTGGAGCGTTCGTGATGACGATCGATCCCTTATCCATTTTCTTTTGGACAGCGGCAATGGCCACGTTTTGGGTCGCTCTCGACCGGAGCCCGCGATTCTCGTTTTATTGGCCGGCGACCGGCCTTCTCATCGGCCTTGGGTTCCTCTGCAAGTACACCAACGCACTGGAACTTATTTCGGTGTTGCTCGTCCTGGCGCTGGCACCGCGGTTTCGGCACGAGTTTAAACGACCCGGGTTGTACGCCCTCCTCGTTCTCTTTGCATTATGCGTTCTGCCTCCAATTATTTGGAATGCCCAACACGCGTGGGTGACGCTGGGCCATTTGCGATCACGCGGCAGTCTCGACCAAAATGTCGGGTTCCATCTGCTCGAGCCGTTGAAATTTGTGGCGGAACACTTCCTCTTTTACTCTCCGTTACTTTTTCTCGCCTTATTCTGGGCCGTCGTCGCGAGTTGGCCGCGCGTGCGTCACCAATTCAAAGTCTTGTTTCTGTTTTGGTTCGGGCTGCCTGTGTTCGTATTCTATTTTATTCTCTCGTTTAATAAGGTCGCAGCACCGAACTGGGACGCGCTCGCTTTTCTCAGCCTCGCTTTGCTGGCCGCTAACTTTTGGCGCGACCGGGTGGAAGGGAACGCCTGGCTGAGGCGCGGAACGGCGGTGGCCCTCTCGCTTGGTTTAATCATGAGCCTTTTGGCTTTGGATTCGGATTTATTGCGGAGCGCCGGTCTTCGTTTGTGGCGTCGCGATCCGAGTGATCGCATGCGCGGCTGGAAAACCGGGACCGAAGCGGTCGAGAACTTGCGCAACGAATGGGAGAAAACGCTGGGGGAGAAATTATTCCTGATCGCGGATGATCGTTCGCGCGCGTCGGAGATTTCCTTCTACTTGCGCGACAAGCGCGCGGAGGGCCCAGGTCACCCGCCGGTTTATTTAGTTGAATCGCAGGACATCCTGAATCAGTTTTCCTTCTGGCCGCGCTACGACGAATTCGTTCTCGCATCGCCGGGTGCCGCTCGACCTGATGGAGATATTTTCACCGAGGAAGGTGGGATAAATCCTTTTATGGGCCGTAGCGCGCTGTTCGTTCGCGACCGCGCGACCGGCAAAGTCCCGCGCAACATTCGAGCGGGTTTTGAGTCTGCCGAACCGATCGCCACGCTCGAAATTCGCCATTACGGCGAACATTTGCGGACGTGGCAGGTGTTCCTCTGCCGTAACTATCGTCCGGTGCCGTTATGAACGAGACAACTAGAATGCCGCAGGTGTCAGTCGTGGTACCGCTCTTCAACGAAGAAGAGAGCGTCTCTATCCTGCAAAAAGAACTTGCGGCCGCGCTCGCCGAAATCGATCACGAAATCATCTTCGTCGACGACGGTTCACGCGATCACACCGTTCAAAATATTCTAGCGGGTCCGCAAATTCGCGTCTTGGGTTTGGAAAAAAACCGGGGGCAAAGCGCAGCTCTGTATGCCGGAATCCAGGATGCCCGCGGCCAGACCATCGTTCTCATCGACGGCGACTTGCAAAATGATCCGGCCGACATTCCGAAGTTACTGTCGGAAATTTCCCGTGGAGCTGATCTGGTCTGTGGTTATCGAGAAAAGCGCAAAGACACTCTCGCGAAACGAATCAGCAGCCGCATTGCGAACTTTGTCCGCAGCCGCTTCACCCGGGATGGTGTGCGCGACACCGGTTGCACCCTGAAAGCGATGCGACGCGAATGCGCACGTACCCTCGTGCCATTCAAGGGGATGCACCGTTTTATCCCAGCGCTGGTCAAGGGCGGCGGCTACCGTCTCGTCGAAATTCCAGTCAACCATCGACCCCGCCAGTTTGGCCAGAGCAATTACGGCTTTGGCAGTCGGGTCATACGGGCCACGGTCGACATGTTCGGTGTGCGCTGGTTATTGTCGAGACAGCTCGATTACAAGCTCCGGGCGGACTAAAGCCGCACCCCAAATCACGCTTGTCATCCCAAAGCCCCACGATAAGCTTTCGCTCCCCGTAAGGGAATCGCATGGCCCTGGACAGCCTCTTATCTGTCGAGCAAATCATCCCGGAGATGAAGGCAACCGAACGATGGCCGGCCATCGTCGAGTTGATCGATCTCCTTGTGCAACGCGGCCAAATCAAGCCGGACGGGCGGGAAAGCATTCTTGCCTCGCTCAAGCAACGCGAAGAAACTATGAGCACCGGGATCGGTTTTGGCATCGCCATTCCGCATTGTTCGTCGGACCAGCTGGACGAAGTCGTCGCCGCCTTTGGACGTTCGTCCAGCGGGATCGAATTCGATGCCCTCGACAATGCCCCGGTCAAGTTCGTTGTTCTTTTCGTCGTCCCGAAAAACCAATTCCAAACCCATCTGCGCACCCTTGCCTCGATTGCCAAGTTCTTGAATGACCGCGCCGTCCGGGAACATCTGGCTGAGGCGAAATCGGCCGAGGAAATTTTGTCTATTTTTCGGGAGCGCGCGCAAAAGTAAGACACTGGCCGGCGCTCGCTCTGCGAGTCTGTCATACACGCGCCCGCCGGCATCGGCATTGCGGCGCCCGGACGCCGACCACTACAGTTAGACTCCGTCTCAGAAGATCATGGAAACGTTTCAAGCACGGCTTGCCCGGAAATTGTCAGAAGCGCTCGCCGCTGCCGGCTTCCCCATTGCCGGGGACGTGACGCCCGCGACAGACGCGCGGTTCGGCGATTATCAAACCAACGCTGCGCTAATCCTCGGAAAGCAGGGTAAACAAAATCCGCGCGACGTTGCCGCAAAAATTATCGAGCACCTCAATGTCGGCGAATGGAGTGAATCGCCCACCATTGCCGGAGCTGGGTTCATTAATTTTACCCTGAAGCGTGAGGCACTGGAAAGGGCGACCACAGAGCTGCTGCGGGATGAACGGCTCGGAGTCAATCGAATCGATTCGCCTAAAAGAATCGTGATCGATTTTGGCTCGCCCAACGTAGCAAAGCCGATGCACGTCGGCCATATTCGAAGCACCCTGTTAGGTGACGCGCTTGCGCGCATCGCAAACTTCCTCGGCCACGACGTCATTCGCGACAACCACATTGGGGACTGGGGGACCCAGTTCGGCATGGTGATCTGGGGTTGGAAGCATTTGCTCGACCGTACCGCGCTCGAGCGGAACGCCATCGCTGAGCTTGTTCGCATCTATAAAGAGACAAACGAAAAAGCGACGGCTGATGCTGAAGTGCGGGAAGCGGCGCGGCAGGAGCTGGTCAAACTGCAAGCAGGCGATCCGGAGAACTTTTCCATTTGGAAAGAAACGGTCGAACTATCGATGCGCGAGTTCGCGAGCGCTTATCAGCTCCTGGATATCCGCTATGACATGCAACGGGGGGAAAGCTTTTATAATGATCGATTGCCTGATGTCGTTGAACGTTTGCTCGCGGCCGGGATTGCCCGGATCAGCGAAGATGCGGTTTGCGTTTTCTTCCCCGAAGATGCCGATTTAGCCGACAAGCCGGCGATCATTCGGAAGCGAGATGGCGGATTCAATTATGCCACCACCGACATCGCGACGGTTGACTATCGAATCAAGGACTTGAAGGCGGACACCGTCTGGATTGTGACCGGCTCGCCGCAAATCCTGCATTTCCGGCAGATCTTTGAGATTGCGCGGCGCGAAGGTTACACGGCCGACTTTCGGCATATCACCAATGGCAGCGTTCTCGGCGAAGACCGCAAATTGATGAAAACGCGCTCGGGAGAGAATGTGCCGCTGCGCGAGTTGCTCGACGAAGCCGTTGTGCGGGCGCGCAAAATTGTTGACGAAAAAAACCCGACGCTGCCTGAGGCCGACAAGATGGACATTGCCGAAAAAATTGGAATCGGCGCGGTTAAATATGCGGATCTCTCGCAATATCGGATGACCGATTACGTTTTTTCCTGGGACCGGATGTTGTCACTGCAGGGAAATACGGCGCCTTATCTGCAGAACGCCTACGTTCGGATTCGCTCGATCTTTCGGAAAGCGGGCCCCGACGAATCGAAACTGGATCGATTAGTCCTGACCGAGCCCGCTGAAATGGACCTGGCGAAGCGACTGGCCCAGTTTGGTGAAGTGGTTCCGCAAGTGCTCAACGACTTTCGTCCAAACATTTTGGCCAATTACCTTTTTGAACTGGCCAACAGTTTTCATGCGTTTTACGAAGCGTGTCCGGTTTTGAAATCGGAGGAGCCGATTCGCGGCTCGCGTCTGGCGCTGGCCGATCTGACCGGGCGCGTCCTGCAAAAGGGGCTCGAACTTCTCGGAATCAAAGTTCCAGACATGATGTAACGAGATGCCAAAACGCCAGGGTGATTGGACGATTCTTTGATTGAGCGTTGGACGTTGGGGGTTGCGCGTTGGACGTTTTCTTCCTTCATCAGGAAGGCGAATTGAAAGCAATGGAACATCCCCATATTCCCCGTTGCACCTACCGGCTACAGTTTAACCGGCAGTTCACTTTTACGGATGCGCGCCAGCTTGTTTCCTATCTGGATGCGCTGGGTGTGAGTGACGCCTACGCCTCGCCTTACTTTCAGGCCAGCGCGGGCAGCTTGCACGGTTACGACATTACCGATCACAACAAATTAAATGCGGAGATCGGCACGCCCGAGGAGTTCCAGGCCTGGGTAACCGAACTACATGCCCACGAGATGGGGCAACTGCTCGATTTTGTTCCCAACCACATGGGCATTACCGAGTCGCTCAACCAATGGTGGATGGATGTGCTCGAAAATGGACCGAGCTCAACTTACGCGCCCTATTTCGATATCGATTGGCGTCCGCTCAAGGCCGATTTGCATGACAAAGTGCTGCTCCCAATCCTGGGCGACCAATACGGCCGTGTCCTCGAGCGTGGTGAGTTGCAATTGCGTTTCGTTGAGGGCTCTTTTTGTCTGAACTACTTCGAACACCAACTCCCAATCGCGCCCGGCACCTACCGCTACATCCTGCAACGGGCTCTTGAAAAACTCGTTGACTGGAAAGACGAAGATTTTTACGCCGAACTGCAAAGCATACTGACCGCGCTGGAATATTTGCCGAAGAGGACGGAGGCCGACCCGGAGCGCATTGCGGTTCGCGCACGCGAAAAGGAGATCATCAAACGCCGCCTCGAGCGGCGGTGCCAGGAGGCGCCGCAGGTAGAGAAGGCGATTGAACAGGCCGTCGTGGAAATGAACGGGCGGGCCGGCGATCCGCGAAGTTTTGATGCACTTGATGAATTGTTAAATGCGCAGTCGTATCGACTCGCTTTCTGGCGGGTGGCGGCGGAGGAAATCAATTACCGCCGCTTTTTTGACGTGAACGGCCTCGCAGCCATTCGCATGGAATTGCCCGAAGTTTTTGACGCTACCCATCAACTTCTGCTCGAGCTTGTCCGCACCGGAGCGGTTACTGGCCTTCGCATCGATCATCCCGATGGGCTTTATCTCCCTCGCGAATATTTTGAAGAATTGCAGCGTCGCTGCGCCCAAGCTCTCGGCATCCCTCTGCCAAAAGATGGCCGCGCCATCTACTTGGTCGTAGAAAAAATTCTTAGCGGCAACGAAATGTTGCCCAGGAATTGGCCGGTCCACGGCACAACCGGTTACGATTTCGCCAAAGACGTCGGGCAGTTGCTCGTTGACGATTCGGCGGAGAGCGCGATTACGAATGCGTTCCGTCGATTCATCGGACATTCGATGCACTACGGACATCTGGTTTACGCGAAGAAGCGCCAGGTCATGCGCCTTTCCCTGGCCAATGACGTGGCCGTTCTCGGCAACCTGGTAGACCGGCTATCGGAGCAGAACCGCTGGTTCAGGGATTTCACGTTACAAGCGCTGGGTCGCGCAGTGAGAGAGACCATCGCATGCTTCCCTGTTTACCGGACTTATATCGCTCCGGACCAGCCGGTGAGCGAAGAAGATCGGCAGGTCGTGGAACGCGCCATCAACTCGGCCAAGCGGCGAAATCCGGCCATCGAAGAATCGGTCTTCAATTTTCTCCGCGACATGTTGCTCTTACGTTTTCCGGAAAATCTGGATGAAAAAGCGCGGACTGAGCACGCGCAGTTTGTTCTCAAGTTTCAGCAATCAACCGGCCCGATCATGGCCAAGGGCGTGGAGGATACCGCTTTTTACATTTTCAATCGACTGGCCGGCCTGAACGAGGTCGGGGGCGAGCCACAGCAGTTTGGCATCCGGGTCGATGCGTTTCATCAACGCAACCAGGAGCGACTGCTAGACTGGCCGGCGACCATGCTCGCCACTTCCACCCACGACACGAAGCGCAGCGAAGATGTCCGCGCCCGCATGATCGCCATTTCCGAATTGCCCGAGCTTTGGCGGCGTTCGGTGCAACGGTGGCGCACACTGAATCGCCGCTGGAAGAAACGATTCGACGATATCGAAGCGCCGGATACCACCGAGGAATATTTGCTTTACCAAACTTTGCTCGGCACCTGGCCGATTGAGCCTTCGGGCGTAGCGGCAACCCAGGCATCGCGGGAATACACGGAGCGCATTCAAAGTTACATGGCGAAGGCTTTGAACGAAGCAAAGATCAACACCAGCTGGGTGCAACCCAACGACGCCTGGCTTTCGGCCACCCGCGATCTGATCGAGAAACTTTTGGAGCCCTCTTCCAAAAATAAATTTCTCCCAATCTTTCGACCAATGGCCGAGGAAATTGCGCGTCTTGGAGCGATCAATTCCCTCACCCAAGTGCTGCTAAAGCTCACTTCTCCCGGCGTTCCCGACATCTATCAGGGCAACGAGATCTGGGATTTTTCTCTGGTCGATCCAGACAATCGGCGACCAATTGATTACAAGATCCGGCGCGAGATGCTCGACAGCCTGGCAAAAGCGCAACCGGAAGAATTATTACAAGCATGGCCGGACGGCCGGATTAAAATGTTTCTCACCCAACGGTTGCTCCGGTTTCGTCGAGACCATGCCGAGCTCTTCCGTAGCGGAAGTTATGCGCCAATCGCGGCGAACGGGGTTCTCTCGAATTGCGCGGTCAGTTTTACCCGGGAAATGGACGGCCGCGGGATTGTGATCATCGCCCCGCGTTTGACTTCACGCGTTGGATTTCCCCCGATTGGCGACCGGTGGCAAGACACGGGGATTGAATTACCGGAAAGTTTCTCAACGGAGAAAGTCCACGACCTATTCACCGGGAAAGAGGCGCGGTTTGAAAATCGCCGCCTCGAGTTGAAAGATGTGTTGTCGAGTCTGCCGTTTGCCGTACTAACAAACGTCTAACAACGGGCGGATTGAACAGGGAGAGGCTTCCGGCAACCAGTCGAGGCCGCTACAGAAGGCGCATGTCAAGGAGCGGCGGCTTCCCAGCCGCCGAAATTGTTAGTTCGGCGATCTGGAGATCGCCGCTCCTTGAAGCTCTCGTTGGTTTGGACAATCGCTCGCGCGCCTCTAGCCGTGGTGTGCGCCCCGGCTGAACGCCTCGAATAAACTGACAATCCAGTGCGAGAACGTGCCGATGTTGGTCACCATATCG